>NZ_DASQNA010000034.1 GCF_035645195.1 Paenibacillus sp.
CGCATCGGGCCCCGAGCCTCGGACGCCCGACGCCCCCCGCCGCCGCAAAAAATTAGCGAGCTTTCTGCACTATTAGCGAGTCCAAACTCGCTATTCGTGCGAAAAGCTCGCTATTTGCCCGAGGGCGAGCTGCAGGGGCGGCCTTCGGGAGCTAGGCGGCCGCCGCAGGCGAGTAGGCGCCGTCACTGGTGCGGCGAGCTTCCCGCATCGGGCCCCGAGCCTCGGACGCCCGACGCCCCCCGCCGCCGCAAAAAATTAGCGAGCTTTCTGCACTATTAGCGAGTCTAAACTCGCTATTAGTGCGAAAAGCTCGCTATTCACCCGAGGGCGGGCTGCAGGGGCGGCGCTTCGGCGGCTGCCGATGCGGACGGCGCTCAATAGCGCCGCCCGACCGCGGCCAGCCGCAGCCCCCGCCCCCCCGCCGCGCGGCTTACTTCGCCGGCTCGGACTGCGCCGCGAGGCGCTCGAAGTACGCCGGCGTCGGATCGAGCGAGTCGCCGCCGTCGTCGCGCTTCGGATTCTCTCTCCGGTACCATTGCCGGAAGACGTAAACCAGGATCGATCCGTACACCGTCTCCTGGATCAGCTTCATCAGCACGCCGCCGAGCTTCTGATCCTCGAGCGGCGGCATCCACGCCAGCGACTGCGGGCCGCTGAACATCTCGAGCAGCACCGTCGCGCCCTGCGGTACGCAGTAGCCCATCGCCGTCGCCCACAGCATCGGGTCCGTGTACGTGCCGTACATTGGCGAGCCCGAGAAGATGATCAACGCGCACGCCGGCATGAGCAGCACACTGTTCGCGAAGATGTACCCCATCTTCTTGAACCCTTCGAGCTTGTCGATCGTCGACACTGGGCAAATAACCGGGAACCACATAAGCAGCGCCGTGATCATCAACAGCACGTAATACGCCGTATGCAGCGCGAAGTTCGTCATGACGTAATCATGCACCGTCGGCACATGATATATCGAGAACGCCATGTTGAACAGCAGCAGCGTCACGATCGGGTTGATCAGGAACTTCAACCCGCGCGCGCCCGGCAGCCGAGCGATCGGCCGCAGAAACCATTCCGGCGTGCCCGCGAGCAGCATCGGCGCCGCGATAATGTACGCGAACGACATGCCGAGCATATGGAACGTGAACATCATATGACCGAGCAGGTCGATCGGGCTGCCGAACGCCGCGTACAAGAAGAACAGACCGCCGAGGAACCACGCCTTCTTCACTGCCGGGACCGGCTCCGCCCCGGGGATGCGCGCGCGGCCCGGGCCGGTGACGTACAAGTACCCTGCGCCGGCGGCGACGAACAGCAGCAGCGTGACCGGACTCCACAGCGAAGCCCAATCGAAACCGACCAATCCGAACATCACGAGTACCTCCTTGGCATAATTCAATCAATAGATGACGGGAGCGGCACTCCCTCCGGGAACCATACACCGTCGCCCCGGACAAACCTTATTGAACCTAGCGGCGCCGCGGACAAACAGACAGGCGGCGATCCGTTTGACCGAACCTCCGCCTGCCCGCAGCACTACGCCGATATATTTACCCGAAACCTTACTCGTTTACCACCAGGACCAGAGCAGACCGGCAGCCGCCGCCGTCAAAGCGACGAAGAAGCCGAACGCAATGCCGAAAATCGGCCAGGAATGCCCTTTGTCCTTCATGTGCATCCAGAACGCCAACTGTACGACGGCCTGGAAAATCGCCAACGCGATGATGAAGAAGTACACGAACCAGTGCTCGACGTGCGTCTCTTCCTCTACCAGGGAGTAAGCGACCGCGACGAACGCGAACGCCGTCAGCAAAATCGAAAGCGCGAAGGCGAGCAGATGGTTCTTGGGACCTTCGTGGCGATGCTTGCGGCGAGCGTTCACGTTACTCGACGAATCGTTATGCGATAACGTATGATCGGCCATTCCGGATCACCCCATCTTTCCCATGAGATAAACGATCGTGAAGATGAACACCCACACGACGTCGATAAAGTGCCAGTACAGCGACGCGACGTACACCTTCGGCGCCGTAATCGTCGTGAGGCCCTTCTTGCCGAGCTGGAAGATCAACAGCGTGATCCAGAGCACCCCGAACGCGACGTGCGCGCCGTGGAAGCCGACCAGCGAGTAGAACGACGTACCGAAGGCGCTCGAGTTGAACTGGTGACCTTCGTGCACGTAGTGAATGAACTCGTAAATCTCGAGGGCCAGGAAGCCCAGGCCGAGAGCTACCGTGACGCCGAGCCACAGCATCATCTGCGGCACGTTGCGGGCGTGCATCGCTTGGATCGCGAACACGCTCGTCAGCGACGACGTGAGCAGGATGAACGTCGCCCAAGCGACCAGAACGAGGTCGAACAGATGCGCGCCGTCCGGGCCGCCCATCGTGTTGTGGCGCAGCGCCATGAACGTGGCGAACAGGGTGCCGAACAAGACGCACTCGCCGCCGAGGAACAACCAAAATGCCAACAGTTTATTGCGACCTTCCAAGGTCGCGCGCTCCGGCTCGTGAGGCAGTTCGCCGGCGACGCCGTGCGCGTGCGGATCAACGTGAGTTACGCTGCTCATGCCGAAGCCCCCTTATCCTCAGTCGGATCGATATGCATGCCGTGATCGTCGTAAACCGAACGCAGGAACATGCAGAAGAACGTAATCAACAAGCCGCCGATAGCGACGTAGTATCCATTGAATTCTTCGCTGTACATGAAGCCGAGCGCGCCGATGAACAGGCCGATCGACATGAATAACGGAAGAATCGAAGGCGAAGGCATGTGAATCGGACCGAGCGGCTCCGCCGGCGTCATCGCCGTATTGCCTTCCATTTTCTCTTTCCACCATGCGTCGATGCCGCGAACGACCGGCGTCTGCGCGAAGTTGTACTCCGGCGCCGGCGACGGAATCGTCCACTCCAGCGTACGGCCGTCATCCCACGAGTCGGCTTTCGCCGTCTTCGGCTTCGTGAACGATGCAGCGATGTTCACGAGCAGGATGAGGATCGCGATGCCCATGACGAACGCGCCGACCGTGGACAGCTGGTTCATCCACGTCCAACCCGGATTATACTGCTCCGGCAGGTACGTGTATACGCGCCGCGGCATGCCGATCATACCGAGGAAATGCTGGATGAAGAACGTCAAATGGAAGCCGATAAAGAACAGCCAGAACGTCCATTTGCCGGACGTTTCGTTCAAGAAACGGCCGAACATTTTCGGCCACCAGTAGAACAGGCCGGACAGCAAGCCGAACACGATACCGCCTACGATAACGTAGTGAAAGTGCGCGACGACGAAGTAGCTGTCGTGGAATTGGAAGTCCGCCGGCGGCACCGCCAGCATGACGCCCGTCACGCCGCCCATAACGAACGTCGGCACGAAGCCGATCGCGAACAAGTTCGCGGTCGTGAACTTGATCTGGCCGCCCCACATCGTGAAGAGCCAGTTGAAAATTTTGATACCGGTCGGAATCGCGATCAGCATCGTCGCGACCGCGAACAGCGCGTTCGCTACCGGTCCCATGCCCGTCGTGAACATGTGGTGAACCCAAACCATGAAGCCCAAAAAGCCGATGAGCACCGTTGCGAATACCATCGCGCTGTAACCGAAGAGCCGCTTGCGCGAGAACGTCGGAATGACTTCGGAAATGATCCCGAACGCCGGCAGAACGAGGATATATACCTCAGGATGCCCGAAAATCCAGAAAATGTGCTGCCACAATACGATGTTGCCGCCCATGTTCGGGTCGAAAATATTACCGCCGAAGAGACGGTCGAACGTAAGCAATACTAAGCCTACCGTCAAAGCCGGGAACGCGAACAGGATGAGCGCGGACGTGATGAACGACGTCCACGTGAACATCGGCATCCGCATGAAGCTCATGCCCGGAGCGCGCATGTTGATGATCGTGACGAGGAAGTTGATGCCGCCGATCAAGGTGCCGATACCGGCAACCTGCAGACCCATCAAGTAGAAGTCAACCCCGCGATGCTGGCTGAACTGCTCGCTCGAGAGCGGCACGTACGCCGTCCAACCCGCGTCCGGCACGTCGCCGATAATCCAGCTCAGGTTGAGCAGCAAGCCGCCGAAGAAGAACGTCCAGAACCCGAGGGAGTTCAGGAACGGGAACGCGACGTCGCGCGCGCCGATTTGGAGCGGCACGACCGCGTTCATAAATCCGAAAATGATCGGCATCGCCGCGAGGAAGATCATCGTCGTGCCGTGCATGGTGAGCAGCTCGTTGTAAGTTTGCGCGCTTACGATGCTCATCTGCGGTCCCATCAACTGAAGTCGGATCAAAATCGCTTCGATACCGCCAATCAAGAAGAAGAATCCGCCGGCGAGCATGTACAGGATTCCGATTTTTTTATGGTCGACGGTCGTCAACCAATCCATGAGACCTGTATATCGCTTCACGGAGTGCGCATCGTGGTGCGCATGTGCGTGTGCGTTAGCCACCGGGCCAACCTCCCTAAACGTAATTGATGTTATGCGTTATTTCAGCTGCAGCAAATATTTCGCGAGTTGGTCGATCTCCTCGTCGGTCAATTCTACCTTCGGCATCAGCGTGCCCGGCTTGACCGCGTTCGGATCGCGAATCCATTCCTCGAGATTTTCTTCCGTATTGTCCAGAATGCCCGCCACGAAGGCGCGCTCGCCGAAGCCGTTCAGATGAGGCGCGGCCGCGCTTCTCGCGTCCGGCTGGATCGCGTGGCACTGGATGCAGTTCGCTTTGTACAGCTCTTCGCCCGCAGCCAAGTCTTCCGCAGCCACCGTCGGCGCTTCTTTCATATCGTTCACCCACGCCTGGAATTCTTCTTCCGTCACGACGACGGCTTTGAAATCCATGAGCGCGTGCGACGGACCGCACAGCTCGGCGCACTTGCCTTTGTATACGCCTACTTCCGTAGGATGCAGGTGCATGTAGCTTGTCAGACCAGGGTTCGTATCCTTCTTCCCGCCGAGAGCAGGAATCCAGAACGAGTGGTTGACGTCGACCGACGTCAGCTCGAACGAAATGTCGCGGCCGACCGGCATAACGACTTCTTGCGAAGAGTAGATGCCGAGCTCCGGATAGTTGAACTCCCACCAGAATTGGTGAGCGACGACTTGCACTTTGATCGCGTTCGGATCGGCGGACAAGTTCTGGTCATGCTTGAACGTGTAACCGACCGTCGGCACTGCCAGGATGGTGAGCAGGATGATCGGGATGACCGTCCAGATAATCTCCAGCTTGTGGTTGCCTTCCACTTGCTTCGGGATGCTGTTGTCCCCTTTGCGCGCGCGGAATTTCACGAGGACGTAAACCGAGATCGCGAATACGACCACGACGACGATGACCATGATGACGAGCGACAAAATCATGAGATTCAACTGTTCTTGCGCGAGCGTCCCTTTCGGGTTCAGCGGAGACGGTTCTTGCGAGCAGCCCGCAAGCAAGAGCGCCAGCGCGGCGAACAAGAGAAGGAACCGCTTCCCTTTCAAATACTGCAGCATAGTGGTGATCAACCCCGCATTCTGTATTATTTGCAGTGAAAACCGCATCACATCAATGGATTTCGGTCACAAAGACACCATACATACTATAAGTTCGGTGCATGGGTTTGTCAATTTAACGACACAAACCTTCACAAAAAGTTCGGATTCGTCCCCGGCCCTAAGCGACCGCTTCCAAGGGCATCTCGGGAACGTATCCGCAATTTGCGCCCGAACGCGCGAAACGGAGGCTTTAAGCCTCCGCGTACAGCTTCTCTCTCAGCCGCTGCACTTCATCGCTTTCCAAGTATTCGTCGTACGACATCTGCTTGTCGATGATGCCGTTCGGCGTAATCTCGATGATCCGGTTCGCGATCGTGTTCACGAACTGATGGTCGTGCGACGTGAACAGAATCGTGCCGTCGAAGTCGACGAGCCCGTTGTTGAGCGCCGTGATCGATTCGAGGTCGAGGTGGTTCGTCGGCTCGTCGAGGATAAGCACGTTCGCGCCGGTCAGCATCATGCGCGACAGCATGCAGCGCACCTTCTCGCCGCCGGACAGCACGCTCGCCTTCTTCAGCGCTTCGTCGCCCGAGAACAGCATCCGCCCGAGGAAGCCGCGGATGAACGACTCGTCCTGATCCTTCGAGTATTGGCGCAGCCAATCGACGAGATTCAAATCGACGCCCTCGAAGTAGCTCGAGTTGTCCTTAGGGAAATACGCGCGGGACGTCGTGATGCCCCAGCTGAATTCGCCCGCGTCCGGCTCGATCTCGCCCATGACGATCTGGAACAGCGTCGTCTTCGGCAAGGAGTTCGGGCCGACGAACGCGATTTTGTCGCCCGTGTTGATCATCAGGTGGAGGTTGTCGAGCACCTTCTCGCCTTCGATCGTCTTCGTCAACCCCTGGATCTGAAGCATCTGCTTGCCGGCCTCGCGCTCGCCCTTGAAGTGGATGAACGGATATTTCCGGTTGGACGGGCGGATGTCGTCCAGGCTGATTTTCTCAAGCAGCTTCTTCCGGCTCGTCGCCTGCTTCGACTTCGACTTGTTGGCCGAGAAGCGCTGAATGAACTCTTGGAGCTCCTTCACCTTCTCTTCCTTCTTCTTGTTCGCGTCGCGCTGCAGCTTCAGAGCGAGCTGGCTCGACTCGTACCAGAAGTCGTAGTTGCCGACGTACAGCTGGATTTTGCCGAAGTCGATGTCCGCGATGTGCGTACACACCTCGTTCAAGAAGTGACGATCGTGGGATACGACGATGACGGTGCCGTCGAATCTGCCGAGGAAGTTGATCAGCCAGCGAATCGACTCGATGTCGAGATGGTTCGTCGGCTCGTCGAGCAGCAGAATGTTCGGGTGACCGAACAGCGCTTGCGCGAGCAAGACGCGGACCTTCTGGTTGCCGTCGAGCTCCTTCATCAGTTTGTCGTGCAGGTCCGTGCCGATGCCGAGACCGATCAGCAGCTCGGCCGCTTCGGCTTCCGCCTCCCAGCCGTTCAGCTCCGCGAACTCGCCCTCGAGCTCCGCCGCGCGCATGCCGTCTTCGTCCGAGAAATCCGCCTTCGCATAAATCGCGTTCTTCTCTTCCATAATTTCATACAGGCGCTTGTGGCCCATGACGACCGTCTGCAGCACCTGGAATTCGTCGTATTCGTAATGGTTCTGCTTCAGCACCGCCATCCGCTCGCCGGGGGTGATGTGCACCTCGCCGCGGGTCGGCTCCACTTCGCCGGAGAGAATTTTCAGGAACGTCGACTTGCCCGCCCCGTTCGCGCCGATGAGACCGTAGCAGTTGCCCGGAGTAAATTTGATATTGACGTCTTCGAATAGCGCACGCTTGCCGAATTGCAGCGTGACGTTGGATACCGTAATCATAAGTTCTAAGTAAACCGTCCTTTCCGCGCCTGAAATTGCAACTTACCCATTATATCATAATTACCGTAAAGTGACGGGATATATTCAATGGAAGCGATATCGGTGGAAGCGTAAAGCGGTCGTCGGGCGAAAAAGGTCCGCGGGAGCGGCGGTTCGAACGTCATTCGGCCATGCGGCGCGCGGCAGGGCGGGCTCCCGAGGGCGTCTGCCGACGCCCTTCGGGCAGCCCCCGCGGTATGGTATGATATGGAGAGCGGCGCATGCCGCGCCGCAATCGTCATCGGAGGTGCTTGAAACGCATGAACCTCGTTAGAATCGAACCGACGCCGAGCCCGAACGCCATGAAGCTGAACGTGGACGAATCGCTGGCTCCCGGCGTGAAATATGCATTCGACGCCGCGAACGCGGGGCGGGCGCCGGCGCATTTGCGAGCGTTGCTCGTCATCCCCGGCGTCAAGAGCGTGTACCAGGCGGCCGACTTCATCGCCGTCGAACGCGAGCCCGCCGCCGACTGGCGGGCCATTCTCGCCGCCGTGCGCGAAGCGTTCGGCGGAACCGGTACCGGCGGCGCCGCTGCGGAGGGCGGCGATTTCAGCTACGGCGAAGCGACCGTGCTCGTGCAGATGTTCCGCGGCATCCCGATGCAAGTGCGGGTGCGCGCGGGGCACGAGGAGTCGCGCGTCGCCCTGCCGCAGCGGTTCGCGGACGCGGCGATGACCGCGGGCGCCGCGTCGCCGAATTTGATCCGCGAACGGCGGCTCGTCGAGCACGGCGTCCGCTACGGCGAGCTCGCCGACATCGTGGCGGAGGTGGCGGCGGAGCTCGACGCCGCGTACGACGACGCGCGGCTCGCGCAGCTGATCGCGCAGGCGGAGGCGATGGGCGCGGAGCCCGACGCCGCGCCGCCCGCGCCGGAGCCGGCGGCGGAGGCCTTGACGCCGGAGCAGCTCGCGGCGCGCCTTCGCGACGCCGATTGGAAAGTGCGCTACGCCGCCCTCGAGCGGCTGCAGCCGTCTGAGGAGACGCTGCCGCTCCTCGACCAGGCGCTTGCGGACGACAACTTCTCCGTCCGCCGGCTCGCCGTCGTCTACCTCGGCGACATCAAAGGGCCGGAAGCGGTCCGCCGCCTGACCGCCATGCTGAAGGATCCGTCGGCGGCGGTGCGCCGCACGGCCGGGGACGCGCTGTCGGACATCGGCGACGCCTCCGCGCAGCCGGCGATGATCGAGTCGCTCGCCGACAAGAGCAAAATCGTGCGCTGGCGCGCGGCGCGCTTCCTGTACGACCTCGGCGACGAAGCGGCGATTCCCGCGCTGCGCATCGCCGCCGAAGATCCCGAGTTCGAGGTCGCGCTGCAGGCGCGCATGGCGCTCGAGCGCATCGAATCCGGCGAAGCGGCCGCCGGCACCGTCTGGCAGCAGATGGCGCGCAGCCGGGAGACGGAATGATTGATGTACGTTAACAAGAAGAGGGCTGCCGCGGCAGCCCTCTTCTTGTTATTCCAATTCCACAGTCAGCAATCTGTTATTCAAAATATGATACAACGTTCCGTCGTTCCCGAAAAAGATTTCCTTCCCGAGCGACACGTTCTGCACCTTCTGGAACGTCGCGGCGTCATACACGCCGTTCTTTCCGACCAAACGCGCCCCGTCCGGGCTTACGGCATAGATCGGCTCCGGCAGCACCGCGATCGTCGTCTTCAAATCGTCCATCGCGAATATATGGTTTTTGGCGATGACCCAGCCCCGATCCTCCGACAAGATTACCGGCGTATCGAGCGGATCCCGCGCAAACTGCGGGTAGGGAACCACGGTTTCATCGGTCTGCGCGAAAGCGCCGTACACGCTCCCAGCGACCGTTACCTCTCTGACGGAGGAACTTGCCAATCCGGCATCCCATCCGTACTGATACCAATAATAAAACCGGTTGGAATCGCTAGTAATCGCCATATCGCCCACGCCTTGAATCGCGTTCCCGGAACTCACCTTCGCGAACGAATCCGAATCGAACACCGTCAACGCCGGCTCCCATCCTCCGGTAATGACGTACAGCCGATTCCCCCGTTCGTACACATGCCGATCGGAGAAATCTCTCGCATCTTCATCCGCGGAGTCATTCAAAGTTCTGAGCTCGGTGTAATCGTCGGCGTCCATTTCCGTGACCAAAGCGCTCGCGTCATGATTGACGATGTACAGCTTCGAGCCGTCCTCCGACAACTCGATGCCCAACGGCTTATACGACAGCGAGACCGTATGGCGTACCGCCTTCGACGCCGGATCGACGATATACAGCCGGTGGAAGGCCGTATCGATCGCGTAAGCCACATTTCTTCCAGCATCGTAAACGACATCGGCGATCCGCCCGTCGAGCGCGATCCCGGCACCCTCTTCCTCCGGAAGCGGCGCATACGAAGCCTCGTCCACGATTTCCACGGCGTACCGCCCGTCGATCGACGTGACGGCGACGATGTCCCCATCTGAATCGAACACGAACGCGGCGTCCCCTTCCGTCTCGTACTGTCCGTATGGCGTAAAATTCGAATACCGATACGCCGTGATCGTCCGCCCCGCCGCCGTATAAAACCGGCCGTTCGGAAGATCGAACGCGATATCCGCATACCGCTCTTCGCGGAGCGAAGGGAGAAAGTCGTATACGAAAGACATGTCGTCGAACCGATCGGCGTTCGCATAAAATACGGTGCCGGTCTCGGCAAACAGGTACCTCCCGTCGGGAGAAACCTTGAACGCGCGGCCCATGTCGGAATCCCCGTAATAGACAGAGTCGTATTGGCCGGCGATCCGCCCGTCCGACAGCGAGAACGCCAACAGATCCACGGGCTTCGTATTCGCCGGCATGGCATACAGCTTGTCAAATGCGGGATGGGCTTGAAGCGAGAGATTCTGATGGACCGCCGTCCTCTCCATCACCCGATAGCTGTCGGCTTGATAGGAGACGATCAACCGATCCCAGTCTCTCTCGGCGGCCACATGCACGTTGCCCGCCCGATCGATCGCAGCGTCCGTCGGGTTCGCGTCGATCGGGACCGTCGCCAGCGGGCGGAAGTCAGCGGCGTCCATGACGACGAGGGAGCCGCTCTCGTTATAGCAGCCGACGCACGCTCGAACCGCGACGAACAGCTTCCCGTCCGACAGCCTGAGGCGAACCGGGACGCCGGGAAGCGCCGCCGCGCGGAGGGCGCCGGTCTCGATGTCGAGCGCGTACACGCGCCGCTCCTCCGCGCTCGCCAAATACAGCGTCGACGCCGCCGGATCGGCGACGGCGTCCGTCGGCCGAAAGCCGAGCGGCACCCGATCGGCCCGAACGAATGCGGGCGCGCTCGGATCGGATTCGGCATCCCATTCGGCCCCTCCGACCGCCGCCGTAACGACGTACATTCTCGTCGCGGTCGACTCGGGGTCCGGATCGACGGCGAAAGCGTCCCGCGTCGCGACGCGGCGCCCGTCCGCATCCAGCAGCGGCCGATACGACGCTTCGCCGTCGTTTTTATAATAAACGTTGTAATAGTGCGCCGCGGGAACCGGCTCCCAAGACAAGCGAACGCCTTGGCCCTCCGACGCCGCCGCGGACACGCCCCGAGGGGACGAGGGGGCCTCGGCGATCCCTTGATACGCCCACCCCGCTCCGTCCCAAACGGCCGCCAGCACGCTGCCGCCGGACCGCAGCAGCAGCCGGTCGCCGGCGGACAGCGGCTCGGGATGCGCTTTGCCGTCGACGGGACGCGCCGGCTCGCCGTTGATGGCGTACATCGCCTGCTCCGTGCCTTCGTAACGGATCAATGCGAAGGCGTCGGGACCCTCGAAGGATGCGCCGACATAGGCGACGGCGACGGATTTGTAGCTCCCTGAAGGAGCCGCAAGGTAATCCCCGGCCGGCTCGTTCCCATGCTCGAGCGCATACTCGGCAACCGGCCCGTCGCTCGTGAGGAACAAAGCGCGAGACACGTCCCTGCCTTCCGTATCCCGAATGAGCCACTCCGGCTGAGCGGCTTCCGGCGCCCCGCCGTAAACGGCATACAAGCGATCGTTCATCAAAAACGCGGCTTCGGACGCGGGGCCTTGCTCGATCCGAAACGAAAACGAAACGCTCTCGGGCAGCCCTTGATGAGTCAGCGTAACCGTACAAGGTCCCGCCGCGGGCGTTCCCGTCGCCTTCAAGGTCAATCCGACCAATCGTTCCTTGTTCGGCAGATCGACGCGCGAGAACATCGGATGGCCCGCCGCGTCCCTAAGGATGTCGACGCCCGGACAGCTCGCGCTGAAGCGAAATTGCTCCGGAGGCGTCCCCCCGGCGCGATTGCGGAACAGGAGGCGAAACTCCCCGAAATCGGACGTCGTGAGCAGCGGCTGTTGCTCCCGATGATACAGTCCTTGAACCTCATATGCCCAAGTATACGGGTGTTCGGACGAGATCGGCTCGACCGCGCGCGCCGACGCCGCGACCTTCCGCATGACCCGCATCTCCCGGTAAGCGGCCCGAACGGTGTACCGTTCGCCCTCCTGGAACGTTCCAACGAACCGCCGCTCCGCTCCGCCGGAAGGACGGCCGTCGGCGACGACCGCTCCGGTCGTGTCGTCGTATACGGCGACGGAAGCCTCGCCGGCGAATCGTTCCGTCGCATCTTCTCCGTATTGGTTGAGAAGCCGAAGCGTCGCCGCGGCCTCCCCCGTGCCAGTCAATCGAAGGAATTCCTCCGGGAGCGAAAGCTTCTCCACCCGCTCTTGCTCCACCGTCAGCTCCGTCGACGCATAGACTGCGGATTCGCCCTCCGCGTCGGTCACCGCAACGGCCGCGGTATAGGAGCCGGCCGTCAAGGGCCGCTCGAGCTCCAGCCTCGCTTCGCGCCCGAACCATTCGAAACGGACGGAGGCGATGCCGACGGAGCCCCCGCTGCCGTCCTTGACGGCGAAACTCGTCGTATCCGGGGGCACCTCGCCGTAGAGCGAAAGGTGCATCGTCTTGTGCCCGACGGCGCGCGCCGACACGTACAGATGCTCCGGGACGGACGGCGGCTCCGTCTTCGGCGGCTCGCCGCCCCCTGCGCCCGGAGTCGCCGGATTCAAGGGAGGCAAGCCGCTCAGACGCTCGGGTTGCTTCATGAACGTCGTGCCTTCGGCCCCTTTTTGCAAATCGGCGCGCCGAATCGTTCCGTAACCGAACACTTCTGTCGCGGCATGGAGGGTCAATGATACGACCTCGGCGGTATGGGCGACATGGAGCCGCGCCGACGCGGCTTCGCCGGCCACCACCAGCTGCGAGACGCTGCCGCCGACGAGATCGACCGCCGCAGCCGACCAAATCCAAACCGAATCGAATGCGCCGGAGAACGATACGGCTGCGCCGGACGGCATGGCGCCGCCGACCGTCACGTTCGTAAATCCGTCTCCCGCGACATTCTCCTCCTCGAGTACAGCGGCCGACCGCACCTCCACCTCGCCGACCGACGTCGAGCCTTTCGCCGCGAGACGTACGGCGCCGTCCCGTTTCTCCACGATCACCGTACCCAACCGGCTGTTCTCCAGGTGGATGCTGTTCGGGCCGCCGCCACGCACGAACGTACGCCCGCCGACGGTTACGTTGGACAGCGTCGCGTCGCCTTCGCCGATCCCTTCGGCTAAAACGAGATCGCCTCGGATGTTCAGGTTGCGCAGCGTGACGCCCGAACCGGCGATCACAACCGTCGACGGGATCGAGAGGCTTCCTTCCTCCGGACCGAATTCGCCCGGATCGCCGTAAACGACCTCAGGCTCCATCCCCCAGCTTCCTGCGGCCCGGTCCAACGTGACGACCGCTTCCGCCCGGGTAACCTTCCGCTTCGGTCCGAACGCGCCGTTCTCGTATCCGACCATCATGCCGTGAGAAGCGACGCTCGCGATCGATGCACGGCTCCAATCGGCCAAGGACGCGTCGTCCGCGAAAGCATTTGTCTTCCAGCCGGGCTCTAGATCGAGCAGTCCGTCGATCATAACGGCAAGCTCTTCTCGGGATACGGCGGCATCCGGTTTCATCCTGCCGTCTCCGTACCCTTTCATGAACCCTTGCGCGACCGCCGCCGCGATCGGCTCGTATTGCCAGCTGCCGACCGGCAAGTCGACGAACGGCTCCTTACGGGCCGAGGCCGGAACCCCGAATTTTCTTTGGATCAGCGCAGCCGTCTCCGCCCGCGTAATCGGCGCGTCCGGACGAAGCGAGCCGTCCCCGTATCCCCGGATCGCCCCTTCCGACACCCAGCGCTCGAGAATCTCCTCCGCCCAGTGACCCGACGTATCTCGGGCCGCGCCCGCCGCCGCCGGCGCCGCGCCGAACGCGATCGCGAAGCACAGCGTCAGCGCGATCCACCGCCGCATCGCCTGTTGGGTTCTCGCCTTGCTTCCCGCCATTTTTATATCCCCCAGATTTGTTTCTGTCTTTATTTAAGGAGGTTAATATTCTTCGTTGCCGCCGCAATCCCTTCCTCGCCGGCGCCGTTGCGATTATTTACCGGTTCCGCGCAAGCTCCATCGTCCGGAAAACGACAAAAAGCCCGGATCCCGAACATCCGGGAACCAGGCTCTTCTACATTCCATAAGGATTACTCGCTTTTCGTGCCGGTGAACGACGTTTCCGGCGTCGTCAATTTGTCGTAGTACTCGACGTACTTGTCCTTGTCCGCGCTGGCGCGGAGCGCCATCGCGGAGCGCGGGTGCTCGTTCAGCATGCCCGTGATCATGTACGGGATGTTGTAGCCCCACTCCCACTTTTCGCGCATCGGCACCATGTGCTTCTCGAGGAAGCCGAGCGCCGGACGCACGTCGTAGCGCGGGTTTTTCAAGTGGCCGAGCAGCAGCTCGGTCGTGCAGTTGCCCGCCGCGCGGCCCATGCCGTACACGGACGAATCGAGGAACGTAATGCCGCTCTCGATGCCCGCGAGCGTGTTCGCGAACGCCAGCTGCATGTTGTTGTGCGTATGAATGCCGAGCGTCTTGTTCGGCAGCGAGCGATGGAACTTCTCCGTCATGTAGGAGACGTCCTTCGGCGTCATGCTGCCGTAGGAGTCGACCACGTACACGACGTCGATGTTGCTGTTGCCGATTTCCTGCAGCGCTTCCGTCAATTCGTTCTCGAGCGCGTGCGAGAGCGCCATGATATTGATCGTCGTTTCGTAGCCGAGGGCGTGGAACTTCTCCGCCAGCTCGATGCCCTTGTCCACGTCCTTGATGTAGCAAGCTACGCGAATCAGGTCCAAGAGGCTTTGCTCCCTTGGCAAAATATCGTTCTCGTCGACGCGGCCGATATCCACGAGCGCGGACAGCTTCGTCTCCGTCTTATGCGGGATGACCTCGCGCAGGAACGCTTCGTCCAAGAAGCGCCACGGGCCGGCATCGCCGCCCTTGAGCAGCTTCGGCGAGTTTTTGTAGCCGATCTCCATGTACTCGACGCCGGCTTCGCTCAAGCTGTAATACAGGTCGCGCACGAATTCGACGCTGAAATCCCAGTTGTTGACGAGTCCGCCATCGCGGATGGTGCAATCCAAAATTTTGCAGTGCGTTGTTTTCATGGTTCGCTCCTTTGGCCCTCCTGAAGCTGTTCGGCTTCTTTTCGCTAATTATTCCATTATAGTGGTCTCGTCCGCAGACCACAACCGCGTTTTGCCCAGCGGCATGACCCACAGGCGGTTTTCCGGCAAGCCGCGGCGGCTCCACTCCGCGTTCAGCCGGTCGAGCGCCTCGTTCGGCGTATCGTCCGCGAGGCGGAACGCCCCGTAATGCATCGGGACGAAGAACGCCGCGCCGACGTCGAGGAACGTCTGGACCGCCTCCTCCGGCGACATATGCGAGTCGCGCATGAACCATTCGGGCTCGTATGCCCCGATCGGCAGCAGCGCGACGCGGATATCGCCGTACCGCTCGCCGACGGCGCGCAGGCCGGCGTCGTACCCGCTGTCGCCGGCGAAATACAGCGTGTCGCCGCCCCGCCGAACGACCCAACCGCCCCAGTGCGACGTGTTCGTGTCCCACGGCGTGCGGCGCGTCCAATGCTTCGCCGGCACGAACGCGAACTCGACGCCGCCGACCGTCGTCTCCTCCCACCACGACAGCGCTCGTACGCGAGGGAAGCCCTTCCGCCGAAACCAGCCGTCGAGCCCCTCCGGCACGAGCGCGACGAATTCGCCCGGAAGGCGGCGCAGGCTGCCGAGATCGAGATGATCGTAATGCGCGTGCGACAGCAGCACCACGTCGATCGGCGGCAGATCGCCGATGGCGATGCCCGGCGGCGACAGCCGCCGATGAAAACCCATGACGTTCGCCCATACGGGGTCCGTGACGATGTTCAGTCCTCCGAGCTGCACGAGGAACGTCGAATGGCCGATGAACGTCACCGACGGCTCGGTCCGATTGGCGCGCAGCCAGTCGAGCTCAGGCTCGACGCGCGGCAGCCGGTACGTCAAATCCTTCTTCTTGCTCCTTCTCTCCCGCCGCCACTGCCGCAGCTCCGCGAACGTCTTCGTGTTCGCGCCGCCGTCGGCGTTGACGAATCGTTTCTTCCCCATATGCTCTCCTCCCTTACGCACGTTCCGACGCCGAGCCCGCCTCCCCCGGCAGCTTCACCGCGGCGCGGTGCCGGGCGAACAGCGCGAGCCCGAGCGCCGCGGAGGCGAGGCCGAGCGCGCCTCCGATGTAATAGATCGATTGAATGCCGAACCGTTCGGCAGCGGCCCCCATCAGCAGCAGCGACAGCGCGAACGCGAGCGCGTTGATCGCCCCGTGAGCGACGAGGGCGTTCGGCAGCGCGCGCTCCGATACGTTCAGCTGCAGCAGTGTTCGCTGCGCCGTCTCGCGGATCATGCACGGCAGGCCGAGAGCGGCGACGAGCGCCAGCGCCGCGGCCGGCGACGTCGTCGCGCCGTACAGCAGCGTGCCGACGCCGTACCCGAACGAGCTGAACGCGAGCGCCAGCGGAAGCCGGCGCGACAGCTGCCGGCTGAGCCGCGCCGCGAGCGCGCCGCCCGCGATCATGCCGACGAAGTACGCCGCGTTCAGGAAGCCCCAGAACGCTTCCTCCTGCCCGAGCCGCTGCTCCACGAACGTCAGCGTGAACACGCCGGCGAAAATCGAGATCGCGACCCCTTCGAGCAAATCCATCGCGACGACCGCGCGGACGGCCGGATTGCGAAACAGCTCGAGCCAGCCGAGCCGAATCGCCTCGCCGCGCGAAGGCGCCTTCGCGGGGACGGCGTCCGGCGCGGCGGCTTGGGCGGGCGCAGCGGCGGGCTCTGCGGCGGGCTCTGCGGCGGGCTGCGCCGGCCGGGCCGCTTCGAGCGCCGCGTTCGCCCCGGCCGCGGCGGCGGCCGCCGGCGCGAGCCGCAGCGCGGCCGCGAAGCCGGCGGCGAACAGCAGCGCCGTGCCCGCCAGCATCCACGCCGGATCGAGCAGCGCCGCCAGCACCCCGCCGACGCCCCATGCGGCGATGGCGCCCACCTCGCGCGCCGTCGCGAGCGTCGCGTTCGCCCGGGCGAGACCGGCGGCCGGCGTCAGCCTCGCGACGAGCGCGTACACGACCGGGTCGGTCCAACCCTGCAGCGTCGAGATGACCAGGACGAACGCGAGCAGCGCCGCCGGCGCCTCCACGCCGAGGGCGACCGCGCCCGCGAGGGCGAGCAGCGCGGCCGTCTCGCCCGCGCGGGTGAGCGCGAGCAGCCGGACGAGCGGCAGCCGCTCGAGCAGCAGCGGCGAGATGAACGAGCTGCCGAACATCGCGAGCACGCGCACGAACGGAAACAGCGCCGCGAGCAGCGTGGAACCGGTCGTTCGCTTTAGGTGAATGACCATTAGCGAGATGTACAATATATCTCCTAAATGGCCAACGACGTACGCGAACAGCAGCAGCGGAAATCGATTCCCGGGCCGGCCGTTCATCGCGCGTACTCGATCAAGCCGAACGGGATGCCTTCCGGATCCGCGCAGTATTGGAACCGCCCGACGCCCGGCAGCGGCAACACATCGGACAGCGTCCGTCCGCCGTGCGCGCGCACCTTCTCGGCGTAAGCGTCGAGGTTCTCCACTTGGACCGTGTTGACCGTCTGCGGCGGCAGCGCGTCGCTGATCGGGCGAACCGTCGCGCCGTTGATGCCTCGCGCGCCGCCGGCATCGTCCGATATCAGCCGCCAGTAGCCTTCCGCGGCTTCGACCTTCCGCCAGCCGAACACGTCCGCATAGAATGCCGCCGTGCGCTCCGGCCGCCGCGACAACAGCTCGAAATGAACGACTCGATTCATGTCTTCCCCTGCTTTTCCTGTATTTTCTTTCTATGATACCGGTTTTGCCGGGCATTTTCACATGTTTCGAGGCGGCCCGCACGCCGCTATGTTATAATGGCTCAACCCGATGCCGAAAGGAGGTCTTCCCGTCCCATGAAACAGCAATGGTCTTTGATCTTGGGATTTTTCTTCGCGCTCGTCGTCGCCGTGTTTTCCGTCCTCAACGTAGAATCGGTGCCGGTCGATTACGCGTTCGGCACCGCTTCGTTTCCGCTGATCGTCGTCATCCTCGCCTCGGCCTTCGCGGGCGGCCTTACCGTCGGACTGTTCGGCACGATCCGCATCCTGCGCCAATCCCGCGACATCCGGCAGCTTCGCAAAGAGCTGCAGACGCTGAAGGACGCCGCGCCGAAGGCGCCGGACGCCGATGCCCCGCAGCCCGCAGCTCCCGCGGCGAACGCCTCCACCGAGCTGCTCGCCCCGACGGAAGCCGCCGGAGACGACACGAAATAAGCCGGAGCGCATTCGCCCCGGCTCGCGTCGCTTCCTAACGTTACTGCTGCAGGCGGCACGCCTCCAGCGCCTGCTGCACCCGCGTCACGCCTTGGCTCATGGCATGACCGCCGCCGACCGCGGCCGCTACCGCCGCCGCTTCGAGCACTTGCTTCGGCGACGCTCCCTTGGACAGCGCCTCCTGCACATGGTACATCGTGCATACCTCATTGTTCGCGAACAGCGCGATGCCGAGGGCGATCAGCTGCTTCTCTTTCGCGCCGAGCGCGCCATCCTCGAAGCATGCCCCGGTAAACCGGTGATACGCCTCGACGACGTTCGGCAGCGCGTCCATCATATGACCGACGCCGATTTTGTACGCGTCGACCTTCTGATCCATTACGGTTCCTGCCACGTCCGTTTCCTCCTATGCCGAAATGTCCCTGTTAGCATCCCCAATTTCCCCCGGCTATACCCGGGTCCCGGCTCGCCGGCGCTCCATGCATGGATACGGCCCGGTAAGGAAACTCTACCCTGTAATCATTCCAAGGGCGGAGTAGTAAGCTTATGAGCGCGAACTCATTTTGGTACATAGGACTATCCGGTTTGTGCTTGCTGGTTATTGTCTATACGAATTACAAAAAGAAAGATCTACACACCTTTCTCCATTTTTTAATGATCTCCGAAATGGCTTACCTAATTGAAGCGGTAATCTATACCTACAACAACAGCTATTTCTACCGACCGGAGCTGCTCAAGACCGACCCGCTGTACGACAGTCACTTGGGCGCGCTGACGTCCAACTTGTTGGCGATCCCCGCGATCGCGAATTTCCTATCGGCTTTCCGATTGGGCTGGCCTGGTTATGGGTTGGCTATCGTCTTCCTCGCGGCGGTGGAATGGCTATTCGTCAAGCTGCACATTTACACGCTCCATTGGTGGCGAGTCGGGTACACCTCGATGGGCCTTGCCGTGTTTTTCCCTACAGCCGCGATGCTGTATCGCCGAATTCAACGACCGGTCAGAGGGACCATGAAGGCGTTATTCGTTTATTTAAGCATCGGCCCCCTATCCGGGTGGTTCCATTTTCTCCCGATCATGCTGTTCGAATGCCGCCAGTACCGGCCGGGATGGTTCGAAGACATGGCGCGGGATACGAGCGCTTTCGCCGTCTTGCACTACATTGCCGTTGCTGTCGTCGTCACCGTATTGGCGGTGTCGCGCTGGAAGCATCGCTGGATGAAATACGCGCTGCTGGAGCTTTTTGTGATCGTCGCCGAATTCGTCTTGCGAACGACGGGCATGTTGCGCAGCGAGACATGGTGGGATCCGTGGTTTTACCTGTTGTTCCCTTTAGGAATCTTATTGGCTGCCGAAGGCGTGAGCGGAGCGCTGTCCGAAGGGGCGGGCCGCGGTGAAGCCTCGGCCGAATAAACAAAGCCGCCGCGGCGAACCGCGACGGCTTCGTGATCTGTCCTTTATTCCATGTTCGCGACCAAATAGCGGCCTTGTTCTTCGCTCCACTTGAGCGTGTATTTCACGTTGTCCTTCGTCGTGACCGCGAAGCCGTCCGCCTTGGACCCTTCGATCGTTAGATCCGCCGGCGCGACGCCGACGACGGAGGACGTGAAGAACGGCTCCGCGTTGACGACGACGCCCGCGTCGGTCGCCGGAGCGCTGATGTAGTGCGCGATGATGCGGTCCGCCACCGCGGGCTCGAAATAGCCGAGCAGCAGCTCTTTCGCCGCTTCCGGCGTCCCCGTCGTCGCGTTCAGGAGCGGCGTGCCGTCTTCCGCGGCATCGTGGTGGAACAACGTATTGACTTTATCTTCCGCGATCGCGATTGCGTTGACGGCTTTCTGCCGCTCGAGCTCGGCGTCTTCCGCCGGCGCTTCCTCCGCAGGCTGCTCCGACGCGGCCCCTTCCGCCGCAGGCGCTTCCGCTGCCGGCGCCGCCTCCGTCGCCTCGCCGCCACCGTTCGAGCATCCCGCCGCAAGGATCGCCATCGTCAGCGCGAACAATCCGATCGCTGCTTTTTTCATCATCTTTTCTCCATCCCCTTCGATAATGTACCATATACATCAAACCCGATGTTATGGTTTTATATTCGTCGAACTTATAGCCCGAACTTTTTTATTATAAAACCGAAAACCAGAAATTACAATAGATGTCACCTTCGTCTTGCCTTTGGTTTTGCGTAGGAAAGGGTCGCATTTTGCGAACTTTTGGAAACCGACGTTTTCCTGAACGTTTCTCTCGATTTGAAATTGATCGAACCGCATGATTCGTTTATGATAAGGTCATTACCAAAGGAGGCGAACGCATGACGTATCGCGTTCAGTTCGAATATTCGCCGGTTTACGAGCTGCTGTTAAGCTTTATGATATACAGCCGCCGCAAATGGACGCGCAACCTGGAGATCGGAAGCTCCTGGCTGAAGGAGACGGACGAGCTGTTCGGTCCCCGGCGCAAAGCGGAAAGCGGCGCTCTCACGGAAGATACGTTCGACCGCTTGTTCCTGCTCGCTTACCTCAGCCCGAGCAAGCAGGACGTTCCCTCGTACCTCGATTGGCTGTCGTCGCTTAGCCCCGGCCAGCTGTACGAGCTGCTGTCGCCGCAGGCGCTCGGCTCCTTGCCCAGCGATTTGGGCGAGGACATGGAACGGTCCGTCACGCTGCTGCGGGCGTGGAACGAGCTGTACTTCCGCAGCTTCCAGGCGGAATGGGAGCCGACGGCGCTCGCCAGCCTCGCCGAGAAGCAAGCTGCCGCAGTGCCGGATCCGGTGGCGCAGGTGGAGCTCGCGACGGGCGGGCTCGTGATGGAGCCGAACGACCGGATCGCGACAATGATCCTCGTTCCCGCGCAGCATTTCCGCCCGTTGAATCTGTACGCCATTTACCGGTCGCTCGCGATTATTTTGTACCCCGTCGACCCGCCGGCGCTGCCGGACGCGCCGCCGACGACGGTGCTTCGCGCCACGCGGGCGCTGTCGGACGAAAGCCGGCTGCGCATTTTGCGCTTCCTCGCGCCTTCCCCGCGCAGCTTTACGGAAGTGGTCGCGTTCTCCGGCCTCTCGAAGGGCACCGTCCACCATCATATGATGGCGCTCCGTTCCGCCGGACTCATCCGCACGCATTTGATCGGCGAGCAGTACCAGCAGGAGCGGTTCAGCATCCGGCTCGACGGCGTCGAGGAATGCACCGATGCGCTCAAGTCCTATATGAAATAAGCAGATCGACAAAAAGCCGCACGGCGGATCCGCCGCTCCGAGAAGGAGCGGGCCGGATTCCGCCGTGCGGCTTTTTCGAGCCGGTCGGCTATCTTTATCGCAAATCGTTCGGAATGCGCCGCGCGACGCCCGTCGCGATCGCCGCTTCGGCGACGGCGCGGCTGACGCGGTCGACGACCTTGTCGTTGAACGTGCTCGGGATGATGTACATCTCGTTCAGCTCGTCCTCGGAGACGACCGACGCGATCGCGCGCGCCGCGGCCAGCTTCATCTCCTCGTTGATCGTCGTCGCGCGGCAGTCGAGCGCGCCGCGGAACATGCCCGGAAAGCAGAGCACGTTGTTGATCTGATTCGGATAGTCGCCTCGGCCGGTCGCCATAATGCGCACGTGCGGCTCCGCGACCTCCGGCAAAATTTCCGGCTCCGGATTCGCCATCGCGAATACGATCGGATCCCGCGCCATCGACTTCACGTCTTCCACCGTCAGGACGCCAGGACGCGAAACGCCGATGAATACGTCCGCGCCTCGAATGACGTCGGAGACGCCGCCCTCGAGCCGGTTCGGGTTCGTCCGCTCCGCGAGCCAATTCCAATTGTCGTTGTCGTACGTCACGCCCGGCACGAGCGCGCCCATGCGATCGACGCAAATCAGCTCGCCGATGCCGGCGGACAGCAAAATTTTCGAGCATGCCGTCCCCGCCGCTCCGCAGCCGACGAGCACCGCCTTCACCTTCTCCATCGGTTTGTCCACGATGCGGAGCGCGTTCAGCAGCCCCGCCAGCATGACGACGGCCGTGCCGTGCTGGTCGTCGTGGAAGACGGGAATGTCGAGCTCCGCCTTCAGCCGCTCCTCGATTTCGAAGCATCGCGGCGAAGCGATGTCCTCGAGGTTGATGCCGCCGAAGCCCGGCGCGATCGCTTTGATCGTCCGGATGATTTCTTCCGTATCTTTGGTGTCGAGGCAAATCGGGAACGCGTCGACGCCGGCGAGCTGCTTGAACAGCATCGCCTTGCCCTCCATGACCGGCATCGCCGCGTGCGGGCCGATGTCGCCGAGCCCGAGCACCGCCGTGCCGTCGGAGACGACCGCGACCGTGTTGCGTTTGATCGTCAGCGTATGCGCCTTGCCCGGATCCTTGTGGATCGCCATGCACACGCGCGCCACGCCGGGCGTGTAGACGCGGGACAGATCGTCCCGGTTCGTGATGCGCACCCTCGGCTGCGTTTCGATTTTGCCGCCGAGATGGACGAGGAACGTCCGGTCCGAGACGTTGATGACGCGAACGCCTTCCAGCGCCGACACCGCCTCGACCAGCCGCTCGTTGTCCGCGTCGGAGACGTTGACGGTAATGTCCCGAATCGTCGTCTCTTTCGCCGCCCGGATGACGTCGATCGCCACGACGTCGCCCCCGGCGTTCGCGATTTCCGAAATCACTTGCCCGAACCCGACCTTCGTTTTATCCATTTCGATCCGCATGATGACGCTCGTTCCGATTGCCATGCCGTAAGCACCGCCTTTACGAAAGAATGAACGTTTCCACCACTTGCTTGACGCCTTCCTCGTTGTTGCTCGCCGTAATGTAGTCGGCGATGAGCTTGAGCGGCTCGACCGCGTTCGCCATCGCGACGCCGAGCCCCGCCGCCTCGATCATCTCGCGATCGTTCCACGAATCGCCGACCGCGATCGTCTCCTCGCGCGGAATGCCGAAGTGCGCCGCCAAATGAAGCAGCGCATGCCCCTTCGTCGCCTCCGGATGCACGATTTCCATGAAGTTCGGCTTCGACTTCGTGATATGCGCCCGATCCCCGAGCCGTTCCGCCAGCAGCGGGATGAGCGCGTCGAGCTTCGCCGGCTCGTCGATGACGAGCAGCTTCGTCGAGCCGCGCCGCGCGACCGCGCGGAAATCGTCCGCGATCTCGTAAGGCACGTTCGAAAGCCGCGAATACGCGCGCACCTTCTCGTTGTCCTCCGGCGCGAGCAGCTTGTCGGCTTCGTACGCTTGCAGATGAAGCCCGTGCTCCTCCGCGAACGCGATCACCTCGAGCGCGGCGTCCGCCGGCACCGGCCGCTCGTACAGCACTTTGCCGTCGATCAAATTTTTGATCAGCGCGCCTTGATACGTAATGATCGGCACGTTCAGCTCGAGCTGGCTCGCGATGCGCACCGCGGACGCGTACATCCGGCCGGTCGCCAGCGTCACGACGCATCCCTGCTCCACCGCCTGCGCGAGCGCGCGCTTCGTGCCCTCCGTCACCTTGAGCTCGTCGTTCAGCAGCGTGTCGTCCACGTCGATCGCGATCAACCGGTACCGTCTTCCCGCTGCGTTGCCTGCTTTGTTCTCCACTCTGTCGGCTCCTCCTTGCGCAGGATGCATTCTATTTTCTGCCGAAGTCGGCTTTGACTTCGCCCCACGCTTCCGTGTCCCATTTCATAATCTTGTTCGAATACGAATTCGCCGCGAGCCACGCCATCGCCCGGTCGACCCGCCGCCACATGTCCTCCGTCGACGCATCCCGCGCCAGCGTCGTCGCCACGCGCTTATCCCGCACCCACTTGATCGCCGTTTGGGAATCGCTGTAGATCGCCTTGTCGCTGCCCCGCTGCTTCAAGTACGCGAGACCGTGCACGATCGCCAGAAACTCGCCGAGATTGTTCGTTCCTTTCGGGATCGGCCCTTGATGGAACAGCCGCTCCCCCGTCGCCGTGTCTACGCCTTGGTATTCCACGACGCCCGGATTGCCGCTCGACGCCGCGTCGACGCAGATGCTGTTGCGATCGTAATCGCCCGCGGGCGCTTTCGGCCCTTTCTTCGCTGCGGCGCCCCCGCCCGCTCCGGCGGCGGCGAACGCTTTTTTGAATCCCTGCTCGTACGCTTTCTCCGCTTCCGCGCGGGTCGGATAGGACTTGTACTTCGCCCCCGGCACGCCGTCCACTTGCGCCTTGCAGTCGTTCCAGTTCGTATAAATGCCCGGCGTTTTGCCGACCCATACGACGTACCATTTCGAATTCGACATACGCTGTAATCACCAAAAGTAATTTTACCATACATTCGCTTCCGGAACATACGTTGAAAGCGGGGTCGTTCCAAGGAGAGACGGCGTTCCGGACAAAACGAAAGCGCCCCCTCGCCGGACGGCGAAGGAGCGCCTGTGCATGTTATTGCCGTTTCAAATAGGCGAGATCTTCGAGCAAATGCGCGGCGAACGCGGCGTCGAGCTGCTTCCCGGCGAGCGCCGCCGCTTCGTTCTCCAGCGCCTCGAGCGCGCGGCTCCGTTCCGCCGCGCCGCCGTCCCGCGCTCGCTCCGCTTTCGCGAGCAAGCTGTTCAGGACGCCCTCGTTCGCGATCCACCCTCGCTCGAACGCGGCGAGTAGCGCTTCGTCGAGCGCCTCTGCGTCCGTCGTCACCGTCAGCGCGAATCGCCGCTCCGCCGCGTTGCCCGCAACGTCCGCCGCAACGACGACGATCTCGTGCTCTCCGAGCGGCAGCGCGTACGGCTCGATCGCGATCGGCAGCGCGACCTCCGTCCCGTCGAGCGCCGCCGTCGCCCCGGCCGGGCCGCTCAGCGCGTCCGTTACGAGGAACGAGAGGCTCGCGCTCTCGTGACGGTACACGACCAGCGTCACGCTCGGTTCGACGACCGGCCCGGTCCGATCGATGCGCACCTCCGCCGTCCGCTCGGCCTCTTGGTTCCCCGCCGCGTCTACGCTGTAATAACGGAGCGCGTGAACGCCGTCCCCGTCGATGACGACCTCATTGCCTTCCACGAACGGCCCGCCGTCGACGCTATAGAACGTCGTCGTCTCGGAGCCTTCGGCGTCGACCGCATGGAACCGGACCGTCTGGGCCTCGGTTTGCCACCCTTCCTTCGCGTCCGCCGTCGTAACGGGCGGCGTCTCGTCCGCGGGCGCGCCGAGCGTCTTCACCGTGACGCCGTCGGAAAGAGCGGATTCGCCGCGGGCGTTCGCAGCCCGCACGTAGTACGTATACTCCGTGCCTGGCTCGACCGTCCGGTCATAGAACGTATCCACCTTCGCGTATCCGACGTACCGCAGCGGTTCCTCCTCGGATTCGCGGTAAATGTTGTACTGCGTCGAGGCGCCGTGGGACGTCCAGATGAGCCCGACGAACGTCTCGCCCGCCAGCCCGACGACGAGCCCGGTCGGCTGCGCCGGCAGCGGCATGTCGATCGACACCGCCTCGGACGGCGCCGATTCGCCCATTTCGTTCACGGCGGTCACATGGTAGCTGTACCCCGTCCGGCCCGCGCTGATGCCGTCGTCGACGAAGGACGCCGTCCGTACGGTTCCGACCTTCGTATAGCCGCCTTCCTCGTACCCTTTGCGGTAGACGTTGTACGATTCCGCTTCCGGCACCGCATTCCACGACAGCTCGAACGCGGACGTCGTCGCCGATTCGGAGGCGAGACCCGCCGGCGGCGCCGGGAACGCGACCGGCGGCTTCGTCGTCGCCGGAATCGAATCCGAAGGCGCCGATTCCCCGCCGGCTCCCATCGCCGTCACGCGGTAGAAATACGCCGTCTCCGGCATTACGGTCTTATCGGTGTATATCCCGTTGAAATCGACCCCGATCGGGACGTACGGTCCGTCGGGATGCTCCGCTCGATATACCCGGTAAGCGATGACGCCCTCGCTCGCCGCCGGCCATCGCAAGGAGACGAACAGGCTGCCGGCCGCCTCCGCTTCGAGCCCGGCGGGCGCCTCCGGCGGCGGTACGGACGGATCGTACGTCGGCAGCTCGACGGCGCCGGACGCCGCCGATTCGCCCCCGTCGTTGACGGCGGTCACGATGTACCGGTACGTCACTCCCCGGACGACGGACGTATCCGTAAATTGCGGCGCTTCGGAGCTGCCGACGACTTTCGGAATCGCATCCAGCGTCGAGGAGCGGTACACCAAATACGCATCCGCCCCTTCGGCCGGCGTCCATGCCAGCTCCGCCGCGCCGCCGTCCGCGTCGAACGCGGCGGTGACCGTCTCGGGCGCCGCGGACGGCGGCGGGGTCTCGGGGCTTGCCGGCTTCACGACGACGAAGTAGTTCATCCGGGACGAGTTGTGGTTCGGCCCCATGACGACATGCGAGCCCGCTTCGAACCGGCGCTTAAACAACTGAAACTGCACCGGCTGGCTGTCGACGATAACCTCTCCCGTGTTCTCGTAAGCGGACGTCAGCCACTGCGGCTTCGTCGTAATTCTCGCGTCGTGCGCGACGTACACGTCCGCGTCGGCGGCCAAGTGGAACGACACGACATCCGGGTTCGAGGCGCTGCGCGAGCCGACCGCCGAGCGAATCCACTCCGTGCCGAGCAGCTCGCTCGGAATCGTTACGAATCGGTACGCCCGATCCCCGGTCATCCGATCGCCCGCCACGAAGTCGCCGACCTGCAAATTCGATTGGACCGACCAATGCTTCTCGTTGGCGTCGCCGCTGCCGCTGTTGTCGTTCACGACGACGTTCCGCAGCAGTTCGCCGTCCATGCTCGGCACCGGCTCGGGCTCGGGCGCCGGCGCGGGCACGACCGGCGGAACGAACGGATCGCCGTCCCACGGCACAGGCGTCATCGGATACCCCGCCGGGAAGCCCGGCGCCGCCAGTGCGTTCAAATACTCCTCCAAATTGGTGTACCCGTCCCCGTCGGCGTCGCCGTTCCGGTCCGCGGCGTCGTTCGGGTCGAGGCCCTGCGACAGCTCCCATGCGTCCGGCATGCCGTCGCGGTCCGTATCGGCCGGCGCCGTCGCCCGCGGCAGCTCCGGAAACCCGCCGACGTCGTTCTCATGGCCGATGATCGCGCCCGTTTGGGTTCTGACGCTGTCGACGATGCGGACGTCTACGGCATCCCGCGCGAGCGAAGCGCCCGCATGATCCAGGATATATTCGTAAGCGGCCTCCGGCTCCTGCGTGTGCACCGGCGGGTATTCGAAGCGCTCCGGCACAAGTACGCTAGGGCGCTCCGCCTCCATCATGCCGGCGCCGGTGTCCGTACCGTCCAACACGCCGTTCTTGTTGCTGTCGATCCGGTTGTTGTCGAGGTACAAGCTGTAGTTTTCATTGCCGCGGACGACCGCGTACTGCGGATTGGCGGAGTTGATGCCGGCGATGAAGTAGTTGCCTACGACGTTCCCGTACCCCTTCGTCCCCGATTCGCCGCCCGCCACGTACGGGTAGCCGCCCCAGTTGTACACGATGTTGTTGACGAAGTCGATTTGCCCCTTCGTCTTCGGATTCCGGTCGTTGTTGTGGGCGTACAAGTTGTGGTGCATCGTGATCGTGTTCATCTCGATCAAGCCGCCCATGGAGTGCGTAAGCAGCCCCTCCGCGATGACCGACCACTGCACCGTAATGTTTTTCGACAAGGGCCGCTCGTAATCTTTGCTTTTCACCGACAGCACTTCGTCCGTTCCCCAAGAGAACGACGAATGGTCGACGATGACGTTCTGGCAGTCTTCGAAGTACATCGTGTCGTCGTTGAACGACTGGGTCCCGAGCCGGAAGCGCAAATACCGAATGACGATATCTTGGCAGTTGATAAACCGGATGTTGTTGCCCCGAATCGTCACCCCTTCCCCGGGCGCCGTCTGGCCTGCGATCGTTATGTTCGATTTGTTCCGGACGATAATTTGCGGAATCGTAATGTCGCCCGAAATGTCGAACACGATCGTGCGCGGCACGGAGCCCGCGGTCGTCAGCGCATCATGGAACGTGCCGGGACCGGTCAGCTCGTAGCTTGTGACATGATATACCTCTCCGCCCCGGCCGCCCTTGGCCGCGTAACCGAACCCTTCCGCCCCGGGGAACGCCGGCAGCGCGTCGTAGCCCGCTCGCGAGACGGACGGCGACAGCGGAAATAATGACCCGCATAACGCCAACGTCAACAAGATCAGGAAAAACTTTTTCATTATGCACCTCCGTTATCGATTCGTCGTCTTCGTGGATCTCCTTCGCCATCATTTCGCAACCGCTTTCATAAGACTGTCCGTCTCCCTGCTCCGCCCATCGCCTCCTCCCGCTCGGCACATACCGTCATCCTACCTTCGCGCCGGAATCGGGGGCAATCGTTCGATGTTCCAGACGATGCGCAATTTTGCCGCTCCGCTCGCTCGAGGCGCTCGTTCGCGGATCGGTTCGTCCGCTGGCGCATCGGCTCATTGCCGGCCGTCGCGGCGCGATTGCGATATCGCAACCTCCCGCACCATCGATCCGTCAATGGGTGATGACGAATGGAGGCGGTGTCATCCCGGAAAATTAAAAAAAGCGGAACTCGCGCGCGTTCGCGCGGTTCCGCTTTGTCGCATCAATACATTCGGCCGTGCACCTGCTGATCCACCGACGCTTGCAGGCGGACGAGCTGCATCAGGAGGCTCGCCGCTTCGGCGCGAGTTACCTCCCGGTCCGGCTCCCACCGGCCGTTCTCATGGATCGGCAGCAGTTCGAGCTTGACGGCGAGCGCCGCCGCCCCCGGGTGCTCGATTTGCCGGAAATCCCGGGCTTCGGCGATCTGCGGGTCGTCTCGCAGCAGCTCCGCCAAGCGATCATAGCGAAGGACGCGCGCCGCCCATATCGCCAGTTCTTCCCGCGTCACCGCTTGATCCGGACCGAACGCCGAGTCTCTCTTCTTGTCGAACTTGATCCATCGCATTTGGGCAAGCACCCTAAGCGCCCTGTGCAGCGAATCGTCGACGGGAACGTCCGCATAATACGGCTTGGGCTCCATCTCATTCGGACTGTAATAATATGCCTCGTTCAAGGAGTGCGGCTCGACAGCCGCCGCGAGCCATCGAGCCCATTGCGCGCGCGTGATGACGGCGTTCGGATTCGCGCGGCCTTCCTCGTCCGTGTCCAGCACTCGGAATTGCGCCAGCGTCCGGAATTGTTCCTCGGCGGCATGGCCTTCGATGTCGGTCGGGACGACCGGCTCGTTCGCGGGGAACGGCGCCGCATAGCCCAACGTCACCCATTCGCCGGTCGCCGCGTCGAGCGCGAGAGCCGATCCGCCCTCTTTCCACTGATGGCGGTACGTCAGCCGCGTCGTTTCTTCGACGCGCTCGCCGTTGTCCACGTAAAATCCGCCGAATCGTTCGTATTGCAGACGGAAATCGGAGCGCTCGAGCCAAAGCCGTTCCGCTTCGGCCTTGCCGACGGACGCCTCCTTCGGAAGCTCGGAAGACTCGACCGCCCCGGCGCTCCACACCAAGTACGATTCCGGTTCCCCGTCTTTGCCGAGCGTCACTCGTACGCTGTGGTCCTGCAGCGGATACCCGTTATAGAACGGCTGGTAAACGAACAAATAGCCGTCCGTCGCCGGCTGCGGCTCGTTCGGCAGCGCGCTCGCGATCCGCTTCAGCGTTCGCTTCGCGTCCGGATACAGCTTTGCGACGAGATCGTCCGCTTTGCGGCGCGCTTCCGCTTCGGAGATCGGCTCACCCGCGGCTTCCTCGGCTTCGGACGGACCGGCGAACGGCGGGTACATCTCCTTCCGAACCTCGTAGATTTGCCCCGTCGCCGCGTCAACTGATGCCGTCAAGCCGGGCGGAAACCCGAACGGAGGGGCGTCTTTCTGCCTCCAATGCAGCCGCCACACCGGTTTCCCCGACGCATAATCGTTCTGGAGGACATGCTGTTCCAAGGAATAGTTGTCCGGGATCCCGAACGCCGACGCGACGATCGCCGACGCCCGCTGCTGCGTAATCGTTGCTCCGGACGGCTTCTCCGGCTGAAAGCCGCCGCCCCCGGCGGACGCGATCTCCTCGTATTGAACGGAGGCGGAGTCTTCTTGGAGCGGCTTGCCGTCGAAGCCGAGCCACTCGCCCGTGATCGCATCCATCACGCCCGAATGCGCCGGCGAAGGCGTCCAGGCAAGCACCCATTTCGGCGTTTGACCGTGCCGATTCACGTTCACATAAGCCAGCTGCAGCTCCAACCGTTCCTTGTAAGCATCCGCAGCCTTTTCCTTCGCGATCGGGTCGTTCGCCTCCGGCAAACCGCCCGGGATCGGGCGGTACGACAGATGGGTGACGTTCCCGTTGCCGTCGATGCTGACATGGACCGCGTTGAACGGCATCGGAATGCCGTTATGCTCCGTTTCGAACGTGAACGAGTATCGGAACGGTCCGAACAAAGCTCCTTCGTACGGGGGGGCGTTGTTCGCTGTCAGCTTGGCTCCTTGCAGCGAGGGGACGGCTTTCGCGATCAGCCTCTCGGCCGCCTTCCGCGCTTGCTCCCGGCTCACCTTGGGCGGATAGTACGCCGGTTCCCCGAACATGAATTCCGGAATGTACGCCGAAATGACGTCGCCGGTCATCGCGTCGATCTCCGTGGAAAACCCGTGGGAGCTGCGGCCGTCTTCGCTCGTCACCGTCCATTGCAGGCTCCATACGGCTTCGCTCGCCGGCGGATAGCTGTTGCCGCCGAAAGTGATCTGATCGAGTTTGGCTTCCCGCAGCAGGGGGAACAGCTGCTTGAACCGCGCCTCCGCTTCCTCGCGGGTAATGTTCGCAGCTCTCTCCGTTGTCATCGGCGCCGCGGTCGAAGCCGCGTTCGGCACGTTCGCCGGGCTCGGCACAGTGCCCGCGCTCGCTCCGGCCGAAGCGCCGGCGCTCGACTCCGCCGCCCAAGCGGGGACGGCGACCCCCACCGCCATCGACAGCGTCAATACGCCCGCCGCAGCCGTTTGGATTCGCTTCAATCGTTTATGCTGGTTTCCCATGTTCGTCCTCCTCGGGAAAATGGATTCCACTAGGTTCTACGTACAGAAAACTGGAAAGGTTTCCCTTCAATGGAGAAATAGTTCCATCGTCGCAGTCGATTCGGGCGGCGATGACGAGCCGGGTAACCGAAAATCGGCGGCAGCCTCGGGCGTTTTCGCCCTGGACTGCCGCCGCTTCGTTGATGCGCATCGATTCAATCGCCTCTAAGCATCCTCTTCGGGCCGCACGATCGTCAGCCCCTCCACGTGCCGTTTGCTCATCAGCTTTTTCTTCTTCCGATTCTCTTTCGTGTCGAACACGATGTCGAAATCGTAATCGTCCGGGTACAGCTCCGCCTTCGCGATATGCAGCTTAAGCCGCTTATGATTGAATCGCAGCTTCTGCTTCTGCACGAGAACTCCGACGTCGCCGGTCCGGTCGGCGGCGGCGTACACGATCCCATACTTGTCGAGCGACGGGATGTAGACGCAATCGCCCGCTTCGAGCGTCGCGAACGCCTCGGCCGGCGTCTCCGCCGGCGCCGCCGGCCGCGCGCTCGCCGCGGCTTTCGCGAACGCCGGCAGGTCGAGCGCCGGCTCGAAGCCGGACGCGCCGGCGTCCCCCCGCCGCGCCGCCTCCGTCAGCTCGCGGGAGCGGACGAGCACGCGCGCCGGCATGCCGAGCTTGCTTGCGATCGCGAACGCGTAGCTGTGCCCCGCCTCGCCGATGCGCAGCCGGTACAGCGGCTCCAGCGTCTCGGCGTCGAATTCCATCCGCGCGTTCTCGAAGCCGGGCGCCGCCGCCGCGAACCGCTTGATCTCGTTGAAATGCGTCGTCGCCACGACCGTAGCGCCCTTCCGGTACAACTCCTCCAGCACCGCGACGGAGAGGCCTACCCCCTCGGTCGGATCGGTGCCGGACGCCATCTCGTCGATGAGCGCCAGCGTCGAGCCGTTCGCCGTCCGCAGCAGCTCGACGAGATGCTTCACGTGCGCGGAGAACGTGCTGAGCGACTGCTCGAGCGACTGCCCGTCGCCGATGTCGGCGGCCACGTGCTGGAAGACGGCGAACTCGCTCCCGGGCTCGACCGGCACCGGCACGCCCGATTGCACGAGCAGCGTCAGCAGGCCGATCGTCTTCAGCGCGACCGTCTTGCCGCCGGTGTTCGGCCCGGTGATGACGAGCGCGCGGTAATCGCGGCCGATCGCGAAGTCGAGCGGCACCATGCCGCGGCCGAGCAGCGGATGCCGCGCGCCGCGCGCGTCGATGACGCCGGCGTCGTTCACGCGGACCGGCACGCCGTCGATCGCCAGCGCGTACTTCGCCTTCGCGAACAAGAAATCGTACGCGCCGACCGCCTCCGCGTTCAGCCGCAGCTCCGACTCGTGTTCCTCGACGAGGCCGGTCAGCATCGCGAGCACCTTCGTCTCCTCTCGCGCCTCCTCCGCCCGGAGATCGCCGAGCTCGAACTGCAGCGCGCCGAGCTCCGCCGGCTCGACGTACACCGTCTGCCCGCTCGCGGACTCGTCGAGCACCGCTCCCTGCACCTGGCGGCGGTGCTCCTTCTTGATCGGCAGCACGTACCGGTTGCCGCGCTTGCTGACCAGCGCCTCCTGCAGATAGCTCTTATATTTCGTCATCAGCGCGTCGATCCGCTTGCGCATCTTCTCCTCCGCCGCCGCGATTTTCCGGCGGATTTTCGCGAGCTCGCCGCTCGCCGCGTCCTCCACGCGCCCGTGGCGAATGCAGCGTTCGATTTCCCGGCGCAGCCCGTCGAGGTCGTACAGCGAGTTCGCGTACGACGTCACCCGCGGCGCGGCCGCCCGCTTGCCGTCCATATATTTGCGCAGCTGGCCGCAGCTCGCCGCGAACGTGCCGATCGCGGCGAGCTCCGCCTCGGTGAAGACGTACCCTTTCCCGATCAGCGGAAAAATCGTCTCCATGCCGGTAAGCGACGGCAGCGGCACGTTCGCGCCGTGCTTCAGCAGCTCCGCCGCCTCGGCGGCTTCCTCCAGCAGCGACCGCACCGCGCCGACCTCCGTCAGCGGCGTCAAGCGCCGCACCCGCTCCTTGCCCAAATACGTAGCCGCGTACTCGAGCAGCCGTTCTTTCACTTGCGTATATTCCAATCGTTGCATCGTCATTTCGTTCACGGGGATCTCTCCTTATTTTGGGGGAAAATGAAAAAAGGCAAAGCGCGTCGAAAGAATCAACGCAGCTTTGCCTTGTCGTCCGGCGCCCCTTCGGATCCGGACCGATGCGGCGCCCGCCGAAAAAATCGGCGCGGCACCGGGTCGAAGGATTCGCCGATGGCGTAGGTTCAACGTTCCGCGTGTTCTTAACTGATCGAGGAGTCGCGGGAACGAAGCGCAGAAAACCGAAGCTTTGCCGGATCGACAAAGCCCTCGAACGCTCGTTCGGGCTAATCCTCTATTCAATTGCTCAGTTAAGAACCCCTGCAGACATCAAAATCGCTCCCAAAATAAGTTAATTCTCATCCTACCCGCTCCTCCGCCGATTGTCAAGCGGCCGCTTCAACGCCGTCGGGCGGCGAAGCCGGGAAGCGCGACGGCGATCGCGGAACCGTATAGTCACGCAGAGCACTAGGCGCCGACGGCGTAGGTTCGAAAAACATGATACAATAGGAGGCAGAGAAACGGGAGGATTAACCGACATGAACGTAGCTTTCTTCTTGCTGCCCAAGACGGATGTCATTACGCTGACGCCGAACCATACGATGCGGCAGGCGCTCGAGCGAATGGACCGGCACGGGTACACCGCGGTGCCGCTCGTCGATGACAACGGGCGCTACGCCGGCACGATCACCGAGGGCGATTTGTTGTTCAAAATGAAAAATACGCCCGATCTGAAATTTTCGGAAACGCACCGCATTCCGCTCAGCGACGTGCCTCAGCGCCGCAACGTCGTGCCGGTTCGCATCAACGCGCAGATGGAAGATTTGATCAAGCTCGCCGTATCCCAAAACTTCGTCCCCGTCATTGACGACATGGATGTATTCATCGGCATCATTCGCCGCAGCGACATTATAGAGTACTGTTATAGCAAAATGCCCGGCAGAGCGAACATAGGACAACATTCGACAGAATAGGCTGATTAATAACTATCTTAGAGGAGGTGGATCCGTCCTCGCGGATACCGACGCGCGCGGACGGAGACGCGAGTGGAGCCTGCCCCGTTACCCTTGTGGTCCGGTTTGACGCTGATCGTGCTGCTGGTTTTTCTGAACGGCTTTTTCGTCGCCGCGGAATTCGCCATCGTGAAAGTGCGCGGTTCGCGGCTCGACGCGCTCGCGCAGCAAGGACACCGGCGCGCCGGCATCGCCAGGCGGCTTACGCTTCATCTAGACGCTTATTTATCGGCATGCCAGCTCGGCATTACGCTCGCCTCGCTCGGTCTCGGCTGGGTCGGCGAGCCGACGATCGCCGTCTGGCTCGAATCGACGTTCGAAGGACGCATTCCGGAGCCGTTGCTCCATCCGCTCGCCTTCGCCATCGCGTTCTCCCTCATCACCGTCCTGCACATCGTTCTCGGCGAGCTGACGCCCAAGTCGCTGGCGATCCGCAAATCCGAGGGCGTCGCGTTGTGGGCGGCGTGGCCGCTCGACCTGTTTTACCGCCTCATGTATCCGTTCATCTGGCTCCTCAACGGGCTCGCGAACCGGCTGCTCCGCTGGATCGGCATCGAGCCGGCGCAGGAGAGCGAATCGGCTCACACCGAAGAAGAAATCCGCATCCTGGTGAAAGAAAGCAACAAAAGCGGCCATATCGATAACACGGAGCTGACGCTCGTCCACAACGTGTTCGATTTCGCGGATACGACCGCGCGCGAAATCATGATTCCCCGGACGGAAATGACGTGCTTATACGCCGACCGGCCGTTCCAGGACAACATGCGCATCGTCATCGAAGCGAAGCATACCCGCTACCCCGTCTGCGTCGGGGACAAAGACCATATCATCGGCATGATCCATATCAAAGATTTGCTCGACACGGGCGGCGCCTCCGATCTGCGGCCGTTCGTCCGCCCGATCATGAAGGTGCCGGAATCGATGCCGATTTCGCAGCTGATGAAGGTGCTGCAGCGCAAGCGGTCGTACATGGCGCTCTTGATCGATGAATACGGCGGCACGGCCGGAATGGTGACGTTCGAGGACATTATCGAAGAGCTCGTCGGCGAGGTGCACGACGAATTCGACGAGGAGCGCCCCTCGATCGAGAAGCGCGACGACGACACGTTTTCGATCGACGGCCTGCTCTTGATCGAGGACGTGAACGAATATTTCGCCGTCTCTATCGACAACGACGTGTACGACACGATCGGCGGCTGGATGTACGCCAATGTCGAAAGCCCGCCGCGCGCGAACCAGAAGGTAATCGTCGGCGATTTGGAATTTATCGTCGAGGAGACCGAGAATCTCCGCGTCTCGCGCATTCTCGTGCAAAAGCGCCGCGTCGAGCCGCTGCGCGCGTTGGGCGTCGGATAAACAGGAAGGGACCCGGAACGGCTGCGGCCGTTCCGGGTCCCTTCGCATTTCAGCTGTGAAGCACCTTGTCGACGATGCCGTACGCCAGCGCTTCTTCGGCGCTCATGTAGAAATCGCGGTCGGTATCGCGCGCGACGCGCTCGATCGGCTGCCCCGTCGCCTCCGCGATAATCGCGTTGACGCGTTCCCGCGTCCGCAGAATGTGGTCGGCGTGTATTTTAATGTCCGACGCCTGCCCGCGCGCTCCCCCGAGCGGCTGGTGCAGCATCACCTCGGCGTGCGGCAGCGCGTAGCGCTTCCCCTTCGCGCCGGCGAGCAGCAGCAGCGCGCCGAACGACGCCGCCATGCCGATGCAGATCGTCGACACGTCGGGCTTGATGTGGCGCATCGTGTCCAAGATGGCCATGCCGGCCGAAATGCTGCCCCCGGGCGAATTGATGTACAAGTGAATATCCTTCTCCGCGTCTTCCGCCGCCAAGAACAGCAGCTGCGCGACGATCGCGTTCGCCGACGAATCGTCCACCTCGGTTCCGAGGAAGACGATTCGGTCCTTAAGCAGCCGCGAATAAATGTCGTACGACCGCTCTCCGCGGTTCGTTTGCTCGACGACGACAGGCACGTAAGCCATAGCCGGCACTCTCCTTTCGAATGCAGCGCATGCTATGCCGCGATCGCGTCTCCTTCGCGGAGCGAGACGACGCGAACGGTACGGCCGGCGCGCAGCGCCGCGGCGGAGGCGCCGCCGGCGGCGGCGAAGCCCGCGAGGCGGACGGCGGGCGCGGCGGCGCGGGCCGGCGG
>NZ_DASQNA010000035.1 GCF_035645195.1 Paenibacillus sp.
GCGGTTACGAAGTTACTTCGCGTATTCCTCAGGCCTCCCCAGATAAGAACGTCATCTTTCCGCCCGCGCTCGCCCAAGTTTACGGCTGCAGCCCTTGGCAGCTTTGGATTTCGTCATGGTTTGGTGACTCATCCGGCTGCAACCGCCTCAAATTGGATTCGTGTACCTCGAACCGTGCTTTTGCCTCCAGCTTCCTCCAGATTCTGCCTCACGACAGACACCCTTGCTTTTGGCTAATGGTAGGCGCTTGCCAGCCCCCATTCCGGACTTTCACCGTAGAGATGACGCCCATGCTGGGCGTACAACTCGAACCCCCGGCGCAGCCAAGCGCCGGGGGTTTTTGCCGCCCGCCGGTTCGCGGAACGAACGAAAGCCGCCCCCGGCCCGCTAAGGCCGAAAACGGCTTTCAAATACCCCTATTACATTTCGTACGTAACCGTCACCGTCGTCGTAATTTCGAGCTGTCCCGGCTGCACCGACGTGCCGGCGCCGCCGTCCATAGCCGCCGCCTCTGCTTTCACCATCGGATAATAGATCGGCGCGCCGCCGCTCACGCCGCCCTGCTGCACGTGAAGCACGCTTTGCACCGAACGTCCGGCCGCCTTCGCGATCGTATCCGCCTTCGCTTTCGCGTTAGCCATCGCTTTCTCGATGACCTGCAGCTCGTACGCGTCCATCTTTTCCGTGCCGAATTGGATCCCGTTCATCCGGTTCGCCCCCGCCTTCGACACGGCGTCGATCAGCTTCCCGAGGCCGGTCAGATCGCGGTACGCCACCTGAACCGAATGGTCCGCCGTATAGCCGACGAGGGAAGACACCCCTTTGTCCGACCATTGATACTCCGGCTGCACGTAAAATCCGGTCGTCTTGATATCCTTCGCCGCCACGCCGAACTGCTCCTTCAGCGCCTTCTCGATCGCCGCGAACGCCGCCGCGTTGGCCGTCTGCGCCTCGTTCGCCGTCTTCGCCTTCGTGAATACGCCGAAGCTGACGTACGCCACATCCGGCTCGATCGACATCTTCCCGGAGCCCGATACCGAAATCGTTCGCTCCGAACCCGCTTCCGCCGCCATCGCCGTGCCCTCCTTCACCGAATCCGCGATCGAGGGCCCGTACAGCGGCGCCGCCGCCAGCAGCGCGCCGACGAGACCTGCAGCCGCCCAACGCTTCCACAACTTCGCCATCATCAAAAAAACCCCTTTCATCCCCTATAGAGTGATCTGATCGTTCAGAACTTACCCTATAGACGATGGGGGTTTGATGAATGTTGCGAAGGGAGATGCAGGAAAAATAGCTTATTCTACGTCCGGAACGAATCCGCCAGCGTCAAAATATGCGCTTCCCCTTCCGTGACGACGACCGTATGCTCGAACTGCACGACAAGGCTGTCGTCCGGGACGAGCAGCGCCCAGCCGTCGTCGCCCTCGTTCACGTTCTGCGCGCCGGTGGACAGGAACGGCTCGATCGCGATGACGGTGCCCTTCTTCAGCAGCCGCCGCTCTCGCGGATCCGGGTAGTTGAATACGTGACTCGGCTCCTCATGAAGCTGGCGCCCGAGCCCGTGACCGGTCAAATTGCGGATGACCGTGTATCCGTGCTTCTGCGCCTCGCGCAGCACCGCACGGCCGATTTCGCTCAGCTTGCCGCCCGCCTTCGCCTTCGCGATGCCCGCGAACAGCGCGCTCTCGCAAGCGGCTAGGATGCGCAGCTTCTCCGCGTACGGATCCGTAGGCGAGAAGCTCCGGTACGCATCCGGCTTCGTGCCGCACACCATCGTGGACCCCGTATCCGAGTAAAAGCCGTCCAACACCGCGGAAACGTCCACGTTCACCAAGTCTCCCGCCTGCAGCGCCGTCGGTCCCGGAATGCCGTGCGCGACGCATCGGTTGACGCTGACGCACGTCGCGCCGGGAAAGTCGTACATCGCCTGCGGCGCCGAAGAAGCCCCGAACTGCTGCAGCACGCGCTCCCCGATGCGATCCAGCTCGAGCGTCGTAATGCCCGGCTCCACCGCCGCCAGCATCGCTTCCCGAGCCGCGGCCACCGCTCGGCCCGCCCGGCGCAATCCCTCCAGTTCCGCCTCGGTTTTTACGATCATGGTTCAGTCATGCCTCCTCTTTCGTTGAAAAAAGCTCCGACTTCCAGTATATTCACCGGAATCGAAGCCGTCGTTTCGTACATCGATTTCGCCTGCAACAACGCCGAATTGACGCCGAAAAAAAGCTCCCGGATCCCGGAAGCCCTTGTCCTTATTGATTTTCTAGCTCTTCCTTGCTAACCAGAGCTACTAAAGCGTTTACAGCCTGTTCTGCGTCGGAACCCTCAGCGCTTATGTGAATTTCCGTCCCCGAGCTGATGGCGAGGCTCATAATGCCCATGATGCTCTTCGCGTTGACTTTCTTTTCGTCCTTCTCGACGAAAACTTCCGAAGAAAATTTATTCGCCTCTTGCACGAACAAAGCCGCGGGTCTGGCGTGGAGACCGGTCTTTAATTTCACGACCACTGGCTGTCTCGTCATTGATTCGATATCCCCCTAACCGTAAGTATCCGATTGCATAACGGTTTTACACGAAGTTTTACCTATTATAGCACTTTTCCGGCCTTGGCACTAGAATGAAAACGGAAAACGCCTTAATTTCGCAATTTCTCGGCCATTTCATCGATTTTTCGCAGTCTGTGATTGACGCCGGACTTGCTGACGTTGCCTTTCAGCATCTCGCCGACCTCTTTCAAATTGAGATCGGGGTACTGCAGCCGGATGACGGCCACCTCCCGAAGCTTCTCGGGCAAGTTGTCCAATCCGATCTGCTGCTCGAGCAGCTTGATGTTCTCGATCTGGCGCACGGCCGCCCCGATTGTCTTATTCAAGTTCGCGGTTTCGCAATTGACGATCCGGTTGACCGAATTGCGCATGTCCCGCATGATGCGGACGTCCTCGAACTTGAGCAGCGCTTGATGGGCGCCGATGACGCTCAGCATCTCGATGATTTTTTCGCCCTCTTTGATATACAGCACGTACCCTTTCTTCCGCTCGATGCAGCGGGCGTTCAAGTGGAACGTGTTGGCGAGGTCGCAAAGCGCTACGCAATGCTCCTCGTACATCGAGGCGATCTCGAGATGGTACGACGAGCCCTCGGGGTTGTTCACCGACCCGCCGGCAAGGAACGCGCCGCGCAGGTACGAGCGTTTGCAGCAAGGCTTCTTCACGATGTCCGGCTCGATGCCGGGCGCGAATTGGAAGCCCTCCTCCTTAATGATGTGAAGCGCACGCAGCAGCTCTTCGACGCCGCCCGGCACCCGCACCATATAGATGTTGTTTTTTTTCAGCCGCATCTTTTTTCGAACGAGCACTTCCGCATGAAGGCCGAACGAACGCTTAAGCAGCGAAAAAATACGGCGGGCGATCGCGGCGTTTTCCGTCGAAATGTCGAGGACGATCCGTCCGTTCGAAATCTGGATCGAACCGTTCATCCGGATGAGCGCGGACAGCTCCGCCTTGACGCAGCAGTCGTCCGCTTCGATCATCGTTAATTCCTTCTTCGTCTGGGCGGCGAAGGACATCTCGTCTCCCCTCTTTCCACTACCGGTTTCGCCCGATCGCCAATCGGTAAATGTGATGGCTCAGCTTGTTCGCGTCGTGGCGCAGGACGCCTTGGAACAAAATCAGCTCATCGGCGATCGTGGAATACCCGAGCGCGGACAGCGCCTCGAGATCGAGCCGCACGACGTCCGCGCCCTTCTCGGCATACAAGCTTCGTACGCGCCTCGGGATGTCGCCGTTATTGACGATCACGTGCTCGAACAGCGGCCCGCCGACATGAGCCGCGATGGCGTTCACATGATCGGTGACGCTGTAGCCGTCCGTCTCTCCGGGCTGCGTCATGACGTTGCAAATATACACTTTCACCGCTTCGGAGGCGCGGATGGCGTCCGCGATCCCGGGCACGAGCAGGTTCGGGATGACGCTCGTGTACAAGCTTCCCGGCCCCATGACGATCGCGTCGGCCCCGCGAATCGCCTCGATCGCCTCCGGCAGCGGCTGAATTTCTTCGGGATGCAAGAAGACGCGCTCGATGCGGCCGCCGTATTTCGTAATTTTGGACTCGCCTTCCACGACGGTGCCGTCGGCCATACGCGCCTTGAGCACGATCGACTCGTGGGAAGCCGGCAGGACGACGCCTCGCACCGCCAGCACGCGGCTCAGCTCGCGGATACCGGTAACGAAGTCGCCGGTAATGTCCCGCAGCGCTGCCAAAATTAAGTTGCCCAAACTGTGCCCCGCCAAACCCTTCCCGCCCGAAAAGCGGTACTGCAGCATCTCGCTGAGCAGCGGCTCGGACTCCGCCAGCGCGCTGATGACGCTGCGGATGTCGCCCGGGGGCGGCATCTGCAGTTCGTCGCGCAGCCGGCCGGAGCTGCCGCCGTCGTCGGCGACAGTCACGATGGCGGTGATGTCCACCGGCTTCTTCTTCAATCCCCGCAGCATCACCGACAGCCCGGTGCCGCCGCCGATGACGACAACGCGCGGGTTCGCGGCGGCATTCGCCGCGCCAGCCCCTTTCTCCAAACGGCCCGCCTCTCCCCTCTAGTGCTGCCGATCCCGGTCGGCGTCGCGATGGTTGACCCGCACCGATTCCGTCTCGCTGCCTTCGAACGCCTTCCCCAAATATTCGGCGATGGCGACCGAGCGGTGTTTGCCGCCGGTGCAGCCGATGCCGACGACGACTTGGCTTTTGCCTTCCTTCCGGTACTGCGGAATGAGGAAGTTGAGCATATCGTGCAGCTTCGCCAGGAACGTCTGCGTTTCGTTCCATTTCATGACGTAATCGTACACTTCCGGCTCGCGTCCCGTATTCGGCCGCAAATGCTCCACGTAATGCGGATTCGGCAAAAACCGGACGTCGAAGATCAGGTCGGCGTCGATCGGAACGCCGTACTTGAAACCGAATGAAACGATGTTGAGCGACATGGCGTTGCGCTCCGCGTCGGTAAACCGGGCGGCGATGCGCGCCTTCAGGTCGGCCGGCTTCAGGCTGCTCGTGTCGATGACTTGCGTCGCCATCCCTTTGAGCTCTTCGAGCAGCACGCGCTCGCTGCGGATGCCTTCGAGCGGCACGCCGGCGGGCGCGAGCGGATGGCGGCGGCGGCTTTCCTTATACCGCTGCACCAAGACGGCGTCCGTCGCGTCCAGGTATAAAATTTCGGAAGAAACGGTAGAATGGTTCTTCAAATACTGCAGCGATTCGGACAACGCGGTGAAAAACTCCCGTCCCCGCAAATCGATGACGAGCGCGACCTTCCGAATCCGGCCTTGCGATTGTTCGATCAGCTCCGCGAATTTCGGGATGAGCACCGGAGGCAAATTGTCTACACAGAAAAACCCGAGATCCTCCAAGCTTTGGACTGCGATCGTCTTGCCCGCGCCGGACATGCCGGTGATGATCACGAGCTTCGCCGGCGCCGGCGAATGATGGATTTGATTCGACTCCATGCCTCTCCGCCTCCCGTCGGGTTTTTATCTATATTTACATTCCTCGCAGGACGAGTCCCGCCGCGCCGACGACGCCGGCGTCGTTGCCGAGCTCGGCCGGCACGATGTCGACGATCGCCCGCTCAGGCGTATACTTCTTAAACACTTCGCGCACCGCGTCGAACAGCATGTCGCCCGCCCGCGCGACCCCGCCGCCGACGATGAAGCGCTCCGGGTTGACGATGACGGCCGTTGCGGCCATCGCTTTGCCGAGATAGAACGCCGCGCGCTTCACGATTCGAAGCGCGACCTCGTCGCCCGCCTTCGCGGCGTCGAACACGTCCTTCGCGGCGATGCTCGCCAGGTCCGCGAGCGGGGTCTTGTCCCCGCGCTCCACGGCGTCCTTCGCCATGCGAATGATGCCCGTCGCGGAGGAGACCGTCTCGACGCAGCCGTGCTGGCCGCAGCCGCACTGTATCGCTTCCATGTCCGGCACGACTTGGACGTGGCCCAGCTCGCCAGCCATGCCCGTCGCGCCTTCGTAGATGCGGCCGCGCACGATGATGCCGCCGCCGACGCCGGTGCCGAGCGTATAGACGACGACGTTGTCGAGCCCGCGCCCCGCGCCGCTCCACGCCTCGCCGAGCGCCGCCACGTTCGCGTCGTTGTTGATCGCCACCGGCTTGCCAAGCTTCTGCTCGAGCGTCGCCTTCACCGGCACGTTCTTAAAGCCGGGGAAGTTGGCGGACATGAACACGACGCCGGTCGCGAAATCCATGAAGCCCGGAATGCCGATGCCGACTCCGACGACGTCTTCCCACGCATACCCATTGTCGGCTACGATCCGGCGCACGTAGCTGGCGATATTCTCCAGAACGGTATCGGGACCGCTCTCCGTCCCCGTCGCCCCTTCAAAAGTGTGTAACAGCTTCCCTTCCGCGTTGCAAATGCCCACTTTGATCGTCGTGCCGCCAATATCGACGCCTACATACAATGGTTGCGACATGCGGGATACCCACCTCGTTACCGAAAATTATTCTGTACCTCACTATAAGGCAACCGTTCCGGGAGGTCAAGGCGCTTCCGGCGCCTCCGCGCGGCGTTCCCGCGCCGCCCGCACCCCGTCTTACGCTCGCGGCCGATTGACTCCCGTCTGCCTCGTTCCCGCAAAAAACGCCGCCCGGCCCACAGGCCGAACGGCGCTTACGATGCGTTAGCGAAGGAGAAGTTTGCCGTTATTTGGAGAGCGTTTCGCTCCAGTCGTGCACCGCGTGGCCTTCGAGGAACCGTTCTGCGTCCAGCGCCGCCATGCAGCCGCTGCCCGCCGCCGTAATCGCTTGGCGGTATTTGTTGTCCTGGACGTCGCCGCAGGCGAACACGCCCGGGACGTTCGTCTCGGAGGTGCCTGGCTTCACTTGAATGTAGCCGACTTCGTCCGTCTCGATTTGGCCGCCGAGGAATTTCGTGTTCGGCGTATGGCCGATCGCCACGAACAGGCCGTCGGTTTCGATAATTTCCTCTTCGCCGGTTTCGTTGTTGCGCACCTTCAGGCCCGTCACGCCCTTCTCGCCGGAGAGCACTTCAAGCGGCGTCCGGTTGAGCGCCCACTTGATTTTCTCGTTCTGGCGGGCGCGATCCTGCATGATTTTGGACGCGCGAAGCTCTTCGCGACGGTGAACGACCGTCACCTGCGTCGCAAACTTCGTCAAGAATTGCGCCTCCTCCATCGCGGAGTCGCCGCCGCCGACGACGATGATCTTCTTGCCGCGGAAGAAGAAGCCGTCGCACGTCGCGCACGTGCTTACGCCGCGGCCGACGTTGTCCTTCTCGCCCGGGATGCCGAGATATTTCGCCGACGCCCCCGTCGAAATGACGAGCGCTTCCGCCTGCATTTCCCCGTGGCCCTCGACCTGCAGCGTGAACGGACGCTTCGACAGATCGACGCTGTTGACCCAGCCCGTCTTGAACTCGGCGCCGAACCGCTCCGCTTGCTTGCGCATATTGTCCATCAGCTCGGGTCCCATGATGCCTTCCGGGAAGCCTGGGAAGTTTTCCACCTCGGTCGTCGTCGTCAGCTGTCCGCCCGGCTCCGGCCCCTCGATAATGAGCGGGTTCATGTTCGCCCGCGCCAAGTAAATCGCCGCCGTCAGCCCCGCAGGGCCCGTTCCGATAATAATGACTTTCCGCATCGTTCTTTCCTCCTGACATCCCGGCAACCGTGCGCCTGCGAGACGCCGATTCCGGGGATCTCGTACAATCCGGTTCCCCATGTTTAGAATGATTCTAAACTACAAATCTATATTACAACTTTTCGCCGAAATTCGCAAAGATCGAATTCATCTTCTCGCGAAGTCCGCACACTTCGTCGATATGCTTGGCATGCTTGCTCACCGTCGTGATCGACACGCCGTAGCGGCGCGCCACGTCCTGGTACGACGCCGTCCGGCGGTGCATCTTCGCGGTCAAATATTCGAGCGCCCCGGCCCAGCCTTCCTTCTTCGTCAACTTCGGCACGGACGGGTACACGCGCGTCAGAAATTCGACCCATAACGTCATCATGTCGTACTGCTGAATCATGTCGTATCGGGACGACATGCGTTCCATCGCCAGGTCCACGATTTCTTGCCACGCCGCGTCCCAGATGGGCAGGTTCGGCGAATAGACGTCCTTCTCGAACGCGATTTCGCGCCCGCCGATGATCGCGCGAATCGGCCCCTTCACGCCCATGCTGCGCAGCGCGAACAGAGACACCTTCTTCACGTAATCGTCCTCGGACGGATCGACGAGCAGCTCGCGGAGCGATTCCGCCACTTCCTCGTCGCCGATCAGGCCGTACGCTTGAATGACCTGCAGCTTCGTCGAGCGGTCCCCGTGGCGCAGCGCCCAGAAGAACGACGAGCGCAGCAGCGGGTCGTTCCGCAGCCGATCCGGCACGTAGCCGGCGTTCTGCGCCCGCTCCAGCTGGCGCAGCTGCTCCTCGAACGGCAAATGATAATGGTAGCTGATCGTCATTTTGCCGTCGGCGGCGCGTCCGCTCTCGATCCGGTCCAACACGTCCATATGAAACTTCGGAATGTCCGAGCCGGGATCGAGCTTCTCGGCCTGCTTCCAATACCGCCGCGCCTCTTGGTGCCGATCCAAATTGTAACAGGCGACCGCCGCGTAATGATACAGGCACGGGTCGGCTTGCCCCGCTTCGCCGCGAAGCAGCCGGCGGAAATGCCGCAGCGCCGAATCGTGCCGGCCCAGCACGCCCATCGTCGTCGCGAGCTTGAAGACGTGCTCCTGATGGTACGGCACCGTCTTCTCCAGCTGCTCGACGAGCGCGGCGAGCTTCTCCCGCTCCCCCGCATGCTGATAGAATATGGCCAAATTGCATAAACCGTGCAAATTGCCCGGATCGGCGGCGAGCACCTGCTTGACCGCATGGAGCGCCTCTCCGAACCGGCCGACGTAATAATAAGCCAGCGCAAGATTATTATACGCAGCGTGGAATTCCGGATGCACGGACACGATGTGCTCTAGCAGCTTGATCGCCTCGGCGAACTTGCCTTCCTCGAGCAGCCTGCGCGCTTGGTCGTGCTCGACGAGACCCGCGCGGCTCTTGATTTTGGAAATGCGCATCGGCCGCTCCAGCTCGTAGCTGAGCAGCTCCATCATTTCCTCGGATTCCTCGAGAAACTGCCCGTTGGCGTCATGCTCCAAATAATGAGCCAACGCCTCCTCGGCCGCTTCGAAGTTCTCCATGTTGGCGAAATTGTTCGCCATATAAAAATAACATTCCGTCATCGAAGGGTCGATTCCCTCCACGATGTGCTTCAGCACATGATTGGATTCGTCGTATTTGCCCATCTCGGACAGAATGCCGGCCATGTTGCAATGATTCACCGGATTGTCCGGCTCGTACTCGACCGCGCGTCGGAAATATTTCAGCGCTTGGTCGTACCGAAACCGGTCAAGGGACTGTACCGCTCTTTCAAAAAAGAACGTCGCATCCATAGGCAGCGGGATGACTTTTCGTTTGATGGTCAGATGCTTAGTCTTTTCCAATGCGATCGGCACCTCCGCGTTCGACCGAAGTAAATGTCATGCCCAGTATAACATAGTTTTCTCGAGGGCCGTAACCGATTTTCGCCCGGGCCCGTCCGCGCGGTCCGGGCGCACCGATCGGGGGACGCGGCTTCCAATTTTACACGCCGCCGCTTTTGAACAAGACGGAAATCGAACCGCCCTCGTGGATGATGCGAATCGCGTCGGCGAGCAGCGGCGCGACCGTCCGCACTTGGATGTTCGCCGGGAGATCGTCCGGCAGCGCGATCGAGTCCGTCACCAGCACCTTCTGGATGTTCGGATGCGCCATCCGCTTCTCGGCTCCGTCGGAGAACACCGGGTGCGTCGCGCAAATGATCGCGTCCTCCGCGCCCTTCTCCTTAAGCCCTTCCACGACGTTGACGATCGTCGAGCCGGTGTCGATCAAGTCTTCGATGATGATCGGCGTGTGCCCTTCGACGTCGCCGATGATGTGCGTGATGACCGATTCGTTATGCGTCGGCCGCTTCTTGATCATGATCGCGAACGACAGATCGAGGTACCCGGCGAGCTTTTCCGCCGTTTTGGCGCGTCCGGCGTCCGGCGAGACGACGATCGGATTTTTCACGTTCATGCGGCGAATTTCGTCGCTGATGAGGTCGAGAGCGGTCAGGTGATCCACCGGGATGTTGAAGAAGCCCTGGATCGCCGGCGCATGCAGGTCGATCGTCACGACGCGCGACGCGCCGACCGTCGTCAGGATGTCGGCGACCATCTTCGCGCTGATCGGCTCCCGCGGCGCCGCCTTCCGCTCCTGCCGCGCATAGCCGTAGTACGGCAGCACGAGATTGATCGTGCGGGCGGACGCCCGCTTCGCCGCGTCGATCATGACCATGAGCTCGACCAAGTTCTCGTTGATCGGATGCGACAGCGATTGCACGAGATAGACGTCGCAATTGCGGATCGTCTCCTCGTAGTGGACATAAATTTCTCCGCTCTTGAAGCGGGCGATTTTGATGCGGCCCAGCTCCAGCCCCAGCTCGGCGCACATCGCCTCCGCCAGCCGCGGATTCGACGATCCGCTAAACACCTTCACTCGATCGTTATGCAACGGCATGTCGCCAAGTCCCCCTTACCGCTTCGAAACGCTTTCTTTGAATGCATTGTACCACGAACCTTTACGAGAAAAAAATGTTGCCCCCGGCCGCGGTCGACCGGAGGCAAAATCGCATTATTTCGGTTGATGACGGCGCGCCAGCTCGCCCAGCACTTCGTCGAGCGGCAGCTTTTGCTCCTGCAGCAGGACGAGCAGGTGGAACAACAGATCGCTCGTTTCGTAACGCAGTTCTTCCGCGCTGCGGTTTTTCGCCGCGATAATGACTTCGGCCGCTTCCTCGCCGACCTTCTTGAGAATTTTGTCGACGCCCTTCTCGAACAGGTAGGTCGTGTACGCCCCTTCGGGCCGCTCGACTTCGCGCTGCGCGATCGTCCGTTCGAGAGCTTCGATAATGGCAAAACGGTTCCCTGCCGCTCCGGCCGCCGGCTCCCCGGCGCCTGTACGGCGATAGAAGCAGCTCGTCTCGCCCGTATGGCACGCAGGACCGTTCGGCTCGACCTCGAGCAGCACCGTGTCCCCGTCGCAATCGACGCTGAACGCGACGACGCGCTGCGTGTTGCCGGACGTCGCGCCTTTGTGCCACAGCTCGCCGCGGGAGCGGCTCCAGAACACGGTTTCGCCCTTTTCGAACGTCAGCCGCAGCGACTCCTCGTTCATGTACGCCATCATCAGCACTTGCTTCGTGGCCGCGTCCTGGACGATCGCCGGCACGAGCCCCCGCTCGTCCCAGCGGATCGCCGCCGCCAGCTGCGCCGCCGTCATGTCTTTCAACGGTACGAATACCGTGTATCCAACGTTATCGCTCATCGCACCTCGACCCCTTTCCCGAACAAATACCCTTTCACTTGGCTAATCGTCAGCTCTTTATAATGGAAGATCGTCGCCGCGAGTCCCGCGTCCGCTTTCCCTTCCGTAAATACATCCCCGAAATGTTCGACGCGGCCCGCGCCGCCCGAGGCGATGACCGGAATGCCGACCGCTTCGGACACCGCCCTCGTCAGCGGCAGGTCGAAGCCGTCCTTCGTGCCGTCCGCGTCCATCGACGTGAGCAGCAGTTCGCCGGCGCCGAGCAGTTCGGCCTCCTGCGCCCATTCGACCGCCCGCTTGCCCGTCGGCTTGCGGCCGCCGTGCGTATACACTTCCCACGTGCCCCATTCGGGGTTGAAGCGCGCGTCGATCGCGACGACGATGCACTGGCTGCCGAATTTCCGGGCGCCGTCGGTGATCAGCTGCGGGTTCAGCACCGCCGCCGTGTTGATGCCGGTCTTGTCCGCGCCCGCGCGCAGCAGCCGCTTCATATCGTCGACCGACGAAATGCCGCCGCCGACCGTAAACGGGATGCTGATTTCGCCGGCCGTCTGCCGGACGACGTCGACCATCGTGGCGCGCCCTTCGTGGGACGCCGAGATGTCGAGAAAGACGAGCTCGTCCGCGCCTTCGCGGTCGTACAGGGCGGCCAGCTCGACGGGGTCGCCCGCGTCGCGCAAGTTGACGAAGTTGACGCCCTTGACGACGCGGCCGTCCTTCACGTCGAGGCACGGAATGATGCGTTTCGTAAGCATGTAATGATTCCCTCCTTGGCTGGTCCGCCGCCGATTCGGCCGATCACCGCAAGCCGGCGCGGCAAAATGCGACGACGTCCCGATACGGAAGCTGCCCGCCGAAAATATCGAGCGCGCTGCCGATCGTAATATCGAGCTTGCCGTCCGTGATGTCGCGGAACCTCTCCAGGTCGGCGATCGACCGGGCGCCGCCGGCGTACGTCGTCGGGATCGACGTCCATTCCGCCAGCTGCGCCGCGAGCTTCTCCTGCACGCCTTCGCGCTTGCCTTCTACGTCCACGGCATGGATCAGAAATTCGTCGCAGTACGCTTCCAGCTCGGCGATGTTCGAAGCGTTCACTTCGAAATCGCTGAACGTCCGCCACTGATTCGTCACGACGTAATACCGGCCGTCCCGCTCCTTGCAGCTGAGGTCGATGACGAGGCGCTCCTTGCCGACCTTCGAGACAATTGCGTTGAGGTTGTCCCAGTTCAGCTTACCGTCTTGGAAAATGTAGGACGTGACGATGACGTGCGACGCCCCGAGGTCGAGGTACCGTTCGGCGTTGTCCGCGTTGATGCCCCCGCCGATTTGCAGCCCGCCCGGATAGGCGCGCAGCGCTTCCTCCGCCGCTTGTTCGTTGCCGGCGCCGAGCATGATGATATGGCCGCCGGTCAGGCCGTCCTCGCGGTACATCGCCGCGAAGTAGCCCGGCGACTGCGAGGCGACGAAGTTTTCCTTCACGCGGCTCGGATCCGGGTGCAGCGTTTCGCCGACGATTTGCTTCACTTTGCCTTGATGAATATCGATGCACGGTCTGAATTTCACGGATTAACGCTTCCTTTGGTTCCGTTAGTTTGCCGCGGCGGGCGCGCCGCCGAGCTTTAGGAAATTGCCGAGCAGCTGCATGCCGACGTCGCCGCTTTTTTCCGGGTGGAACTGCATGCCGAACACGTTGCCGCGTCCGACGATCGCCGACACCTCGACGTAATACTCCGCCGTCGCGATGAGGTCGTTCCGGTTTTCCGGAATGACTCGGTACGAGTGGACGAAGTAGGCGTGGCCGCCGTCGAGTCCTTCGAGCAGCGGGCTTTCCCGCAGGAATGCGAGCCGGTTCCAGCCCATGTGCGGCACCTTGAAATCGCCCCGGAACCGATCGACGCGGCCCGGCAGCAGGTCGAGGCCTCGGTGCAGGCCGTGCTCTTCGCTTTCGGTGAACAGCAGCTGCATGCCGAGACATATGCCGAGCAGCGGCTTGCCGCTCGCCGCGACGTCCTCGATGGTTCCGTCAAGGCCAGACTCGCGGATGAGCTCCATCGCGTCGCCGAACGCGCCGACGCCGGGCAAAATGACGCCGCTGGCCGAGAGGATCGCGTCCTTGTCGGCCGTGACGATCGCTTCGTATCCGAGCCGCTCGACCGCTTTCGAGACGCTGTGGAGATTGCCCATGCCGTAGTCGATAATCGCGATGCTCATCGGTTTAGAGCACCCCTTTCGTCGACGGGACCCCCTGCACGCGCGGATCGATCGACGTCGCTTCGTCGAGCGCGCGACCGAGCGCTTTGAATACCGCTTCGATCATGTGATGCGTGTTGCGGCCGTAATGCACGATGACGTGCAGCGTGATGCGCGATTCGAGCGCCAGCTTCCACAGGAACTCGTGCACGAGCTCCACCGTGAACGTGCCGACCGTCGCCGCCGGGAACTCGCCCTTCAGCTCGAAATGCGGCCGGCCGCTGATGTCGATGACGACCTGTGCCAGCGCTTCGTCCATCGGCACGAACACGCTCGCGTACCGCTTGATGCCGCGCTTGTCGCCGAGCGCTTCCTTGAGCGCCGCGCCGAGGCAAATGCCGATGTCCTCGACCGTGTGGTGGTCGTCGATGTCGACGTCGCCGCGCGCCTCAACGCGCAAGTCGAATTGGCCGTGCTTCGTGAACAGGTCGAGCATATGGTTGAGGAACGGCACATCCGTTTCCAGCTGCGATGCGCCCGTTCCGTCGATGTTGAACGATAAGTTAATGTCCGTTTCGTTCGTTTTGCGGGCGATGTCCGCCCTCCGTCCGTTGTCTGCCACGTTCGTTCCTCGCTTTCTTTCCTATACAAATAGTGATGGGCATGCAGTCGGAGTTATTCCGACGATTTCACCCGCCTGCCTGCCGCCCCGACCTACCGCCGTTCGGCGTCGAGGCGCACCTGAATCGCCCGCGCGTGGCCCTCGAGCCCTTCGCGCCGCGCCAGCGTCATAATGCGTTCCGCGCCCTCGAGCAGCGCCTCGCGGCTGTACGCGATAAGGCTCGAGCGCTTCAGGAACGTGTCGACGCCGAGCGGCGAGAAAAACCGCGCCGTGCCGTTCGTCGGCAGCACGTGGTTCGGGCCGGCGTAATAATCGCCGACCGACTCCGCGCTGTAGGGCCCAAGGAAAATCGCGCCCGCGTTTTCGATGCGGCCGAGCCACGCGAGCGGATCCGCCACCATCAGCTCGAGATGCTCCGGCGCGAGCCGGTTGCTGATCGCGATCGCCTCTTCGAGCGACGCCGTCAGCAGGATGGCGCCGTGGCGCCGCACCGACTCCGCGGCGATCGCCCGCCGCGGCAGCGCGTCGAGCTGGCGCTCGACCTCCGCCTGCACCGCCTCCGCGAGCGCGCGAGACGGCGTCAGCAGCACGGCCGACGCCATCTCGTCATGCTCCGCCTGCGAGAGCAGGTCCGCCGCGATGAACGCGGCGTTCGCCCCTTCGTCGGCCACGACGACGATTTCGCTCGGCCCCGCGATCGAGTCGATGTCGACGACGCCGTACACGAGCCGCTTCGCCAGCGCTACGTAAATATTCCCCGGCCCGACGATCTTGTCGACCCGCGGAATCGTCTCGGTGCCGTACGCGAGCGCCGCGATCGCCTGCGCGCCGCCGACGCGGTACACCTCCGAGACGCCCGCCTCCGCGGCGGCGACCAGAATGTACGGGTCGATGCCTTCGGTGCCCCCCGTCGCCGGCGGCGTCACCATGACGATCTCCTTCACGCCCGCGACCGAAGCCGGGATAATGTTCATCAGCACGGAGGACGGATACGCCGCCTTCCCGCCGGGCACGTACACGCCGACCCGCGACAGCGGCCGGACGATTTGTCCGAGCGTCGTACCGTTCGGCTGCACGTCGATCCACGACTGCTTCAGCTGCTTCTCGTGGTACGCGCGAATGTTGGCCGCGGCCGATCGGATCGCGTCCAGGAACGGCTCGTCGACCGACGCGTACGCTTCCTGCAGCTCTTCCGCCGTCACGCGCAGCCGATCGGCCGTCAGCTCCGCTTTATCGAACGCGGCCGTAAACTCCAGCACCGCCTTGTCGCCTTCCGCCCGGACGCGCTCGACGATCGTGCGGGCCGCCGCCTGCTGTTCCTCGTTCTCGGTATCGATGCGGCGATCGAGCTGAAACTCGTCCGGCCGCAATATGCGCATATTCATCGGTCCATTCTCCCCCTTACGCCTGCACCGCGATCGCCGCGGACAGCCGGTCGCACAGCGCCTGCACCGCTTCGCTTTTCATCCTGTAGCTGACCCGGTTCGCGATCAAGCGGCTCGTGATGTCGAACATTTTCTCCATCTCGACGAGTCCGTTCTCCCGCAGCGTCGTCCCCGTCTCCACCATGTCGACGATCCGATCCGCGAGACCGATGAGCGGCGCCAGCTCGATCGAGCCGTTCAGCTTGATCACTTCCACCTGCTGCCCCCGTTCGCGGAAATATTTCGACGCGACGGACGGATACTTCGTCGCGACGCGCGGATGGATCGTCGGCTTCCAATCCGGCAGGCCGATGACCGACATCCGGCAGCGCGCGATGCCGAGATCGAGCAGCTCGTATACGTCCCGGTTTTCTTCGACCAGGACGTCCTTGCCGACGATGCCGAGGTCGGTGACGCCGTACTCTACGTACGTCGGCACGTCGACCGGCTTCGCCATAATGAATTCCATGCCGAGCTGCGGCACCGGAATGATCAGCTTCCGCGAATCGTCCAAATCGTCCGGCAGCGCGAACCCAGCTTCCCGGAACAACGCCGCCGCTTTTTTATAAATGCGCCCCTTGGGCATCGCAATGCGCAGCAAGTTTTCGCTCACGTTCCCTTCCTCCTTACCCGAACGTCACGACGCGGTCGTACGCCGCGCCGCGGAAGACGACCGCTCCGGCCGCCTCGTTCAGCTCGTTCCATTCCGATTCGCTTTCGATGCGCGCGGTCGTCACCGCCGTCCGCTCGCCCGCGCTCCGCAGCGCGTTCGCGCGGCGCAGCGCTTCCTCGCGCCGCTCGGGCGCGTACGCGACGAGCACCCGCTCCGGACCGTCCGCCGCGGCCGCGCCGTTCGCCGCCACGTACTCGAGAATCCGGTTCGTCTTCAGCGAGAACCCGGTCGCCGGCGCCGGGCGGCCGAACTGGCCGAGCAAATTGTCGTACCGGCCGCCGCTGAGCACCGGGAAGCCGAGATCCGACGCGTAGCCTTCGAACGTGAGCCCCGTATAGTAATTGAAGTCGCCCGTCATCGTCAGGTCGATCAGCACGTCGCTGACCGCATCGTACGCGCTCAGCACCGCCCACACCTCGCACAAGTGGCGGATGGCCGCCTGCGCCGACGGGCTCGCCGACAGCGCCAGCGCCTGCTCGCACACCTCAAGCCCGCCGCGCAGCCGCAGGATGCCCTCCAGCTCCTCGCGCACGTCTCCCGGCAGCTCCAAGCGGCGGAGCGCCTCCCGGTAGCCGACGTAATCGCGGCGCAGCAAGTTTTCCTTCAGCTCCTCCTGCGCTTCGACCTGACCCGGCAGCGTCTCTTCGAACAAGCCGTGCAGGAAGCCGACGTGACCGAGCGCCACCCGGAACTTCCGGACGCCGGCCGCCTTCAGGCACGCGATCGACAGCGCGATCACCTCGGCGTCCGCCTCCGCGCTGCCGTCGCCGACGAGCTCGACGCCCGTCTGGAAAAATTCCGAATTGCGTCCCGCTTCCTCCTCGATCGCGCGAAACACGTTCGCATGGTACGCGAGCCGTATCGGCAGCGGCTGCTCGCGCAGCAACGACGACACGACGCGCGCGATCGGCGCCGTCATGTCGGAGCGCATGACGAGCGTCGTCCCCCACCGATCGAGCAGCTTGAACAGCTTCTTGTCGGTCGTGGCGCTCGCCACGCCGACCGTATCGTAAAACTCCAGCGTCGGAGTCATAATTTCCCGATAGCCCCAGCGGCGCATGCATTCCATCACGTTCGCCTCGATTCGGCGAAGCCGTTCGACCGCCTCCGGCAAATAGTCGGTCACGCCGACCGGTTTTTCGAACACCTTCGGTTTAGACACCGTTGTCCCTCCCGGATTCCTTTAACACGTTAAAGTGCTACCATATTAGCAAATGAAAGCATTTATACGTAACTATATCACGCGGCATGGAAGGCGTCAATCCGCCCCGGTCGCCGAACGAGTCTCGCCCGAAGCGGAGCCCGGCTGCCGATTCCGGCGGACCTGGGACGGACCCCGGCACTCCGTCTACGACCGTTCCGGCGCCGCCCCGTTCTCCTCTTCCGCCGGCTTGACACCGTCGCGAGACCCCGCCCTCCCCAGCTCCCGCATCGGATTGCCGCCGACGAAGGCGCCCGGCGCGACGTCCTTATGCACGACCGAGCCGGCCGCCACGACGGCCCCGTCGCCGATGACGACGCCAGGCAATATCGTGCAGTTCGCCCCGATCATGACCTCGTCGCCGATGACGACGTCGCCGAGCCGGTATTCCCGGATCAAATACTCATGCGTCAATATCGTCGTGTTATACCCGATGATGCAGTTCCGCCCGACGCGAATCCGCTCCGGGAAAAATACGTCCGGCATCACCATCAGCGCGAACGACGTTTTCTCTCCCACGGTCATGCCGAGCACCTTCCGGTATATCCACCGCTTAATGCTCAACAAGGGCGTGTATCGGGAAATCTGGATAAAAATAAAGTTCCGCACGGCTTTGAAAAAATTCACCGTGCGGTACATATGCCAAAGCGCGTTCGCGTCCCCTGCCGGGGCCGGATATCGTTCCAGTCGCCTCATGGCCGTCTTCCCTCTTTCGCGGCGCCGGCGCCGGTCTCGACGATCGACGGCAGCTCCCGCAAATCCTCGATCCAGTAATCCGGTTCGCAGCGCATGAGATGCTCCTTGCTCTTGATCGACCAGGCGACGCCGGCCGAGCGGACGCCCGCCGCGCGGGCCGCCAGCAGATCGGCGGCGCTGTCGCCGACCATAAGCGTCGACGCCTTATCGGCGCCGAGCGCCTCGACCGCCTTCAGCACCGGCTCCGGATGCGGCTTCGCGTTCATGACGTCGTCCAGCGTGACGATCGTATCCATGTATTCGTATAAGCCGCACAACGTAAGGCCCATTTCCGACGTCTTGCGGATTTTCGTCGTGACGACGCCCATGCGGACGCCGAGCGACCGGAGCCGTTCCATCGTTTCCTTCGCATGAGGGAACGGCTTCACCAGCGCGTCGTGATGCTTCAAGTTGTACTCCCGGTAAATGCCGATCAGTTCGTCCACTTCTTCGTCGGTCGCCACGCCGGCCGTTTCCCGGAACATGTCGTGCAGCTTTCCGCCCATGAACGGGGTCAAACGCTCCCGCGTAACCATCGTCCACCCTTTGCGCTCCCACACGTACTCGAACGAGCGGAATATGAGCTCGTTCGTATCCAGTATCGTGCCGTCCAAATCAAACAGTACGGTTCGGATCATGCGTTTCGCTTCGCTCCTGTCGTGTTTCTTCCGCCTTCTCGGACGCTTGCGGTCCCGCCTGCGCCGAATTTCCGCCCGCCGCTTCGCCGATGACTGCCTGGGGCTTCGACGAAACAATCGGATCCGAATATTTAGCGGACGAATACCCTTTGGACCGGCGGTAGACGATGAGCGCGATGGCCGCCAAAATGAGCAGCACGGCCAGCAGCTGCGAAACGCGGATGTTGCCGTAGTCCATTTTGCCCGGCGGCGCGAGCATCAGCATCGGCGACCAGAGCGTTTCCAGCAGCCGGTCCAGCCATACCGGCCCGGTGAACGCCAGCGAGTCGGTCCGCAGCCCTTCGATGAAAAAGCGCCCCGCCGAATACCAAATGAAGTAGCTTAGCAGCAGCTCCCCCGAACGCAGGAACGGCATGCGCCGGAGCGCGAACAACACGAGCAGTCCCGCCAAGTTCCACAGCGATTCATAGAGGAACGTCGGATGACGGAACATCTCGCCGATATACATTTGCTCTACGATGAAGTTCGGCAGCCGGAGCGTCTCCCGCAGGAACGCCTCGGTCACGGGGCTTCCGTACGCCTCTTGATTCATGAAGTTGCCCCAGCGGCCGATCGCTTGTCCGGCGATCAAGCTCGGCGCGCAAATGTCCGCGATGCGCCAGAAGTTGTACCCTTTTTTCCGAATATAAATGTATCCGGACAACAGCGCGCCGATTAAGGCGCCGTATATCGCGATGCCGCCCTCCCAGATGCGGAACACCGCAAGCGGGTCGTGCTGGTAGTCTTGCCAACGGAAAGCGACGTAATAGATGCGCGCGGCGATAACCGCCGACGGCACGCCGATCAGCAGCAGGTCCATGAAGAAGTCGGGCACGATGCCGAACCGTTTCCCCTCTTGGACCGCGAGCGCGAGGCCGGCCAACGCGGCCGTCCCCAAAATAATTCCGTACCAATGCACCGTCAGCGGCCCCAATGTGAACGCGATCGGGTCCAGCGCCAAAGCATAACCCATGAAGCGGCCTCCCTTTCGTTATTCGACCTCGTCGTAATCTTCCGCGATCGTTTCCGTCAGACGGTTCGTGAATTGCTGCGCCGCGTTGTAGCCCATCCGCTTCAGGCGGTAATTCATCGCCGCCACCTCGATGATGACCGCGAGGTTCCGTCCCGGACGGACCGGAATCGTCACGAGCGGCAAATCCGTATCGATGATGCGCGTCTTCTCTTCGTCGAGGCCGAGCCGATCGTATTGTTTGTCCTGCTGCCAATTCTCGAGCCGGGCGACGACGGAAATTTTCTTATAGTTGCGCACCGCGCCCGCGCCGAACAGCGTCATCACGTTGATGATGCCAAGGCCGCGAATTTCGAGCAAATGCCGAATCAAATCCGGCGCGTTGCCGTGCAGCTCGTTGTCCGCCGTTTGGCGAATTTCGACCGCGTCGTCCGCGACGAGCCGGTGACCGCGCTTGACCAGCTCGAGCGCGGTTTCGCTTTTCCCGATGCCGCTGGAGCCCGTGATGAGCATGCCTACGCCGTAAATGTCCACGAGCACCCCGTGAATCGTCGTCGACGGCGCCAATCGATTCTCCAGGAAGCCCGTGATGCGGCTTGCGATCGTCGTCGTCGGCATCGGGCTGCGCAGCAGCGGAATATGGTGAGCCTCCGCGGCGTTCAGCAGCTCCGCCGGCACGTCGAGGCCGCGCGTCACGACCAAACAAGGCGTGTCCTCTTGGCACAGCACCTCCGCCCGTTCCCGGCGCGTTCCTTCCGGCAGCGTCTCGAAGAACGACATCTCTGTCACGCCGAGCAGCTGCACCCGTTCCTTCGCATAATAGTTAGAATACCCCGCGAGCACCAATCCCGGCCGGTGCAAGTCGGCTACAGTGATAGGCCTTTTCAATCCATCTTCGCCGGCAAGCACTTCCAAACCGAACTGCTTGACCAAATCGGCGGCTTTCACCTTTTTCGCCATATATGAACGTCTCCCTACGCAGTTGACTTCATTTCCCATCGTACACGTAACGGGATACGGAAATCAACCGTTCTTCCTCATAAGAAAAAGCCGACGGCAATCGTCGGCTCCGATTATAACCCTTTTCTCGTCATCACTATAAGGCATGCTGTATGGATGAGAGCGACAATTCCGATCCCTACGAGCCACCACAGCGAGAAATCCGAAACGACCGAGGCGATGATCAATCCGTATCCGAGCCCGACGGCGAGCATTCCGGCGTTGAACGCCGCTGTGCCGTTATAGCGCGTAACGGCCTTGCGCCGCTTCCACATGGCAGCTGCCAGTACGGACCAACCGGCCAAGACGAGAACGATCCCGACCCCGTCGACGACCCCGGGACCGTGCGCCTCGCTAAAGGCGAATAGACGCGGTCCCTCGTCGGGCAAAGCGATCAAAAACACTCCGACGCCACACAATACTAAAAAGGAGACGATCGCAGCTTTCACGCAGATACCTCCTGTTTTAGGATACCTCGCGACGTTGTCGACGCATACCAAGACAGGTCATTTTCTTCTAAAAGCAAAAGCCACCCCTGCGGGTGGCTCTCGTCGGTCATCTTACAAGAATACGTTCTTTTCCGTTTCTTTGTCGAACACGTGCGCCTTGTTCATGTCGAACGCGAGGCGGAGGTTTGCGCCTTCCTTCACGCCCGCACGGCCGTCGACGCGCGCGATGATGGATTCGGTGCCGATTCCAGCGAGGTACAGGAACATTTCGTGGCCCAAGTTCTCGGCGACTTCGACGTTCGCGTTCACGATGCTGTTCGGGGACGCTTCAAGGAAGATCGGCTCTTGATGAATGTCTTCCGGACGAATGCCGAACACGACTTCTTTGCCGACGTAGCCCTTCTCGCGAAGCACTTTCGCGCGGCCTTCCGGGAACACGATGTCGACGCCGTTCGCCTTGAAGCGAACTTGGCCGCCCTCTTCGGACGTCCGGCCGCTGATGAAGTTCATCGCCGGGGAGCCGATGAAGCCTGCTACGAACATGTTGACCGGGTAGTTGTACACTTCTTCCGGCGTAGCGGCTTGCTGGATGAAGCCGTCCTTCATAACGACGATCCGGCTGCCCATCGTCATTGCTTCCGTCTGGTCGTGCGTTACGTATACGACGGTCGTCTCAAGGCGCTTGTGCAGCTTGGAGATTTCCGCGCGCATCTGTACGCGCAGCTTCGCGTCAAGGTTGGACAGCGGTTCGTCCATCAGGAACACTTGCGGTTCGCGGACGATCGCGCGGCCGAGGGCGACACGCTGACGCTGACCGCCGGAAAGCGCCTTCGGTTTACGCTCGAGCAGGTGCTCGATGTCGAGAATTTTCGCCGCTTCGCGGACGCGCTTGTCGATGTCGGCTTTCTTGAACTTACGGAGCTTCAAACCGAAAGCCATGTTTTGATATACGTTCATGTGCGGGTAGAGGGCGTAGGACTGGAATACCATCGCGATGTCGCGATCCTTCGGAGCCACATCGTTCACGAGGCGGTCGCCGATGTAGAGCGAACCCTCGGAGATTTCCTCGAGACCTGCGATCATCCGGAGCGTCGTCGATTTACCGCAGCCGGACGGACCGACCAATACCAAAAATTCCTTATCTTTAATATCCAAGTGGAAGTCGGATACGGAAGGCGTATCGGATCCCGGGTATCTTTTGTAAATGTGTTCCAAGCGTACTCCTGCCATGGTTAAGTCCCCCTTAACACGATTGATTTCTTGATAGCCTCATTCTACATCACCGTGGGCGGGACGACTATGCACAAGGTCTACAAAAAAACTATTTCCTTTTCGTTACTTTATACAACATCAGCGCGATTCGCACGAGCACCGCGTGATCGAAGTCTCGGACGTCCATGCCCGTCTCCTGTTTGAACTTGTCCAGCCGGTATAAAAGCGTATTCCTATGAATATATAAGCGCTTCGCCGTATCGCTGACGTTGCAATTTTCCGCGAAGAACGCCTCGATCGTCTGCAGCATCTCCGTCTCGAACGCCGGCTCCGCGCGCCGCAGCACCCCTTCCAGGAAGCGAAGCTTCGCTTTGCGCGGGGCGGCGTCGAGCAGCATCTCGAGCCGGAGCTCCCACGGCATATGGATGTTGGAGGAGACGCGGTACGCCCGGCCGAGCTCCACCGTTTCGCGCAGCGCCGCGGCGGTTTGCACGAGCGCCGTGCCCGGCGACACAGGGTACGTGGCGGCGACGTGGCATTCGCCGACCCATTCGTTCGCCGCCATATCCTGCAGCCCGGAGGCGAGCGCGGCGATCGCGTCTTCGAGCGTCTCCTCCTCGCCGTCGCGCTCCTGCGAGAGCAGCGTCTCGTCGGCCAGGATGAGCCACTCCTTCGCATGCAGCGGGACGAGCACGACGTCCGCTTCGAAGAACGACTTCAACAGCTTCTTCAGTTCGTCGTATACGGCAGACGTTTGGCGCTCCGAGTACTCGCCGTACAGAAGCAAGGGCAGCTTCACTCCGCCCAGCTTCGGCCAACGCGCCAGCCCGTCCGGCAGCGCCGCTTCATGGTCGCCGTGATCGAGCCGCTCCACCAGCCAAGCCGATAGCATCGCGGACTGGAGTTCCTCGTCGAACGTCCCGCCCTTCCCCTTGCGTTCGCTTCGCCGGCCTTGTTCTATTAGCAGCGCGATCAAATCTCTCTCCGTTTTCGTCAGTTCGCCATGCACGGCTATGACGCCGTCGTTCGCGGCGAACGATTCGATGCCAGGCGCCGGTTCAATTGCCGCTTCGTGCGCCGTCACCTTTTTGTCCAAAATCGCCTCAAGCTTCGTCCGCAGCGTCTCCAATTCCATGTCCGTCTCCCCACATCTGTCGGCATTTCTTTTTATTGTAACACAGTTATCCGACCGTTAAGAGCAGGAGGATCGACAGCAGCGAAAATACGGCGCCGACGAGATAGAGGAACGACACCGTCTGCCGCTGCGTCAATCCCCAATGCAGCAAGCTGTGGTGCGTATGCATTTTATCGGCGCAGTGAAGCCCTTTGCCGGCAAGCAGCCTTCTGGTGAACACGATCGCTGTGTCCATGATCGGCACTCCCAGCGCCAGCAGCGGCACGAATACCGACAAAGCGGCGGCGCTTTTCAGCGTTCCATCGACGGCGATGACGGCCAGCGCATATCCGAGGAACGTCGATCCGGCGTCGCCCATGAAAATTTTCGCAGGGTAAAAATTGTGCATGAGGAAGCCGAGCGCCGCGCCCGCGATGACGGCCGCCGCAATCGCCGTGGACGGCTGGCCCTTCAGCAGCGAGACGACGAACAGCGTCAGCGACGACAGGAACGCGATCCCCGCCGCCAATCCGTCGACGCCGTCGATGAAATTCATCATATTGATGAGCGCGAACACCCACAGCATCGTGGCCGCCGCTTGCCACAGGTCGGGAAGCATCCACATGCGGTCCCCGCCGATCCGGATGCCCGCGATCTCGATGCCGAACCACAGCGGAATCGTCGATACCGCGGCGTAAGCGATCACCCGCGGCCATACCGGGAATTCCTTGCCCCGGCTTTTGCATGCGTCGTCGATCAGGCCGATCCCGACCAGAACGGCTCCGCCGAGCACGATCGTTCCTGTCAGCGGCGTCGCCCCGAGCAGCATGAGCAGCAGGGCGGCGCATCCCGCATACATGGCTACTCCGCCCATGAGCGGGATCGGCGCGCGATGAATTTTCCGAGGCGACGGGCGATCGACGAAGCCGAACCGCAGCGCCGCCTGTCTTAGCGGCGGAACGACGCAGTGGACGGTTCCGAGCGCGGCGAGCATGGCGATGATGTAACGCAGAACGATTCCCCCTTTTCGTTATGCATAGGTTTGCCGGAATGCTTTCAGGGAATACCGGAAATAATTAGAGCGATAAGGAGTTGTTGCCTTCGTGCGGTTCGCATACGGTAACGACGAACTGACCGTCGATTGGCGGCAGGCTCGTCCGGACATTATCGCTTATTCTTCGCCGCCTATCGACGACGTCCGCATCGATGAAGCGCTTGAGGCAGCGCTGCGCGAGCCGATCGGATGCCCCCCGCTTTCCCAAGTCGCCCGCGATCGGAAAGACGCCGTCATCCTCGTGAGCGATCTCACGCGGCTGTGCCCGACGGCGCGCATGCTGCCGTTAACCCTGGACGCCCTGAACGAAGGCGGCATTCCCGACGACCGCATCCGCGTCGTCGTCGCGCTCGGCACGCACCGCTCGCAGACCGAGCGCGAGCTGCTCCGCATCGCCGGCGACGCGTTCGAGCGAGTGCGGGTGCTCAATCATTCCAGCGCTCCGGAGGATTGCCGATATATCGGAACGACGACGCTCGGCACGCGCATCGAGATCAACCGCGCCGTGCTCGACGCCGAGCTGCGGATCGCGATCGGCAATATCGAGCCGCATCGGCTCGTCGGCGTATCGGGAGGCGGCAAGGCGCTGTTCCCCGGCGTCGCTTCGAGCCGCTCCATCGAGGCGCATCATGCGCTGTCGCGACGGTTTCGGTGCGTGCCGGGCTTCGCGGAGAATCCGCTCCACCGCGATATCGAAGAGGCATGCGCCATGGCGCCGATTCACTTCCTCTTTAACGTCGTCGCGGACCACCTTCGAAGACCGCTGGGGGTATTCGCGGGAGACCCGTCGGAGGCGCACCGGGAAGGCGTCCGCTTCGCAAGGCGCCAGTTTCTTATCCCCGTCCGCCGCCGTTACGATGTCGTCGTCGCCTCCGCCGGCGGACATCCGAAAGATATGCAATTGTACCAGGCGATCAAATCGCTCGAGAACGCAGCCGGCTTCGCCGAACCGGGGGGAGACGTCTTGCTGATCGCTCGCTGCGAAGAAATATACGGCAACGGGGTGTTCCAGACGTGGGCCGAAACTCATGTCGACCGGGCTAGAGCGATTCGCGAGCTCGACGAACGGTTCGTGCTCGGCGCGCACAAGCTGCGCTTGCTCCATCGGGTGACGCAGCGCCATAACGTGCACCTGCATTCCGACATCCCTGAGCCGCTCGCCGTCCTGCTCGGCGTACGGCCTGTCTACGACATACAATCCTGGATCGACGAACGCCTGCAGTCGCATCGGTCCATCGCCGCTATTCCATGCGCCGCGTTAACGTTCCCCTCTTCGATCCCCAATGGCGCATCGGCTTCGAATCAGGTATAATATACTGTTGGGAAGGGGAGTGTACTGATGACTAGCTTGCAATCTATTTTGGAGTACAACCGCGAATTCGTAGAAGAGAAAAAGTACGAAGAGTTTCTTACGACGAAGTTTCCCGACAAAAAGATGGTCGTCCTGACATGCATGGACACTCGCTTGATCGACTTGCTGCCGAGAGCGATGAACCTGCGCAACGGCGACGCCAAAATTATTCGCAACGCGGGAGCGATCGTCACGCAGCCGTTCGGCAACATCATGCGCAGCATCTTGGTTGCCTTGTATGAGCTGAACGCGAAAGAAGTGTACGTCGTCGGCCACCACGAATGCGGCATGACCGGTCTTAACGCTTCGAATATTCTCGAGAAAGCGAAGGCGAGCGGCGTCGCCGAAAACACCGTCGATACGCTTCGCCATTCGGGCATCGACTTGGAGCGCTGGTTGACCGGCTTCGACAACGTTACGCAGGGCGTCATGAAGAGCGTGGAAATTATTAAAAATCATCCGCTGCTTCCGGCCGGCACGCCGGTACACGGCTTGATCATTCATCCGGAAACAGGCAAGCTGGACTTGCTCGTCGACGGCTACGAAAACTTGAAAACCCCAACCGGCGTATAACGCCGATTGGGTTTTTCTTTGACGCCTGCCTGGGAAAACAAAAAAACGTTCTCCCGGAGGAAGAACGTTCGTTGATCGTCGATAGAATAACACTGGTGAGCCATGAAGGACTCGAACCTTCGACACCCTGATTAAAAGTCAGGTGCTCTACCGACTGAGCTAATGGCTCATGGAGAGTGGAGGATGATGGATTCGAACCACCGAACCCGTAAGGGAAGAGATTTACAGTCTCCCGCGTTTGGCCACTTCGCTAATCCTCCATGAAACAATGGTGGCTTGGGACGGAATCGAACCGCCGACACATGGATTTTCAGTCCATTGCTCTACCGACTGAGCTACCAAGCCTTGAGAAGAAAAATGGCGGAGCCGACGGGATTCGAACCCGCGGTCTCCTGCGTGACAGGCAGGCATGTTAGGCCTCTACACCACGGCTCCGCGTTGGAAAATTGGTTGCGGGGGCAGGATTTGAACCTACGACCTTCGGGTTATGAGCCCGACGAGCTACCGGACTGCTCCACCCCGCGACGATATGAAATTAAATGGTGGGCGCTGACGGGATCGAACCGCCGACCCTCTGCTTGTAAGGCAGATGCTCTCCCAGCTGAGCTAAGCGCCCTGGGAATGTTGGTAGCGGCGGAGGGGATCGAACCCCCGACCTCACGGGTATGAACCGTACGCTCTAGCCAGCTGAGCTACGCCGCCACATTGTTAATGCTATCCCATCCTTATGAAGGGATGGCGGAGAGAGAGGGATTCGAACCCTCGCACCGCTTACGCAGTCTAACCCCTTAGCAGAGGGTCCCCTTGAGCCACTTGGGTATCTCTCCATATAGCGGCGGAGGGACTCGAACCCCCGACCTTTCGGGTATGAACCGAACGCTATAGCCAGCTAAGCTACGCCGCCTTGTCGACATAACAAAGCCCGCCGGTGCGGGCAGCTTTGTTGCGCCTTGAAAACCGGATGCGAAAGGAAACGATTAGCTGAGTGTTGTAGGATAAGCCCTCGACCGATTAGTATTCGTCAGCTGCACGCGTTGCCGCGCTTCCACCCCGAACCTATCGACCTGGTCGTCTACCAGGGGTCTTACGAATTGGGAAATCTCATCTTGAGGGGGGCTTCACGCTTAGATGCTTTCAGCGCTTATCCCGTCCGTACTTGGCTACCCAGCGGTGCTCCTGGCGGAACAACTGGTACACCAGCGG
>NZ_DASQNA010000036.1 GCF_035645195.1 Paenibacillus sp.
TCGCCTTGGTGGGCCGTTACCCCGCCAACTAGCTAATGCGCCGCAGGCCCATCTACAAGCGATGCCGAAGCATCTTTCACGATTCCCTCATGCGGGGGAATCGATTATCCGGTATTAGCAGGCGTTTCCGCCAGTTATCCCGGTCTTGCAGGCAGGTTGCCTACGTGTTACTCACCCGTCCGCCGCTAACCTTGCCCCGAAGGACAAGATCCGCTCGACTTGCATGTATTAGGCACGCCGCCAGCGTTCGTCCTGAGCCAGGATCAAACTCTCCAAAAAGGGTAGTTCGTCTATGCTCATTACAAGCTAGCTTTCTTACTTTGTCCGACGGACCGAAATCCGCCGAACGCGTATGCGCTCGTTGTTCAGTTTTCAAGGTGCAAGCTGTTCTGTTTGCCTGCCGCCGTTTTAGCGGCGACTTTTATATACTATCACATCCGCCCTTGTCTTGCAACCCCTCAACCTTTGGAATTTTTATTCCGCCGTTTCAAAGCGGTTTGCATTTCCGGGACAGCGAGAAATAATGTATCACAAACCGCAAGTCCGGGTCAAGGGCCGTAAAAATTTACCTTAAAATACGGAGCGAACAAGAAACTTCTCCGTACGCTCTGTAAAGCAAAACCACTCGACGCGGGTCGAGTGGCTATCGAGTTTTCCGATTCAGCGCATAGCGCGACAGATCTTTCGGCGAAGCCAAGCGGGCATACATGCGGAAGATCACCTTGTACCGATTTTCGATCGCCGTCCTCATATCGCCGTCGATGCGGGTGTCGCGCAAATCGAGCAGCATTTCATCCAATTCCTTGCGGAGCACGTAATCCAATTCTCTGCATTCCCGGTCGCTAAATAGAATCCCTAACACGGCCGAATTGCCCCCTTGGCGTTTCTTAGATGTTCGTGTAATTTGTTATTCACCAAATCGGGTAATTTTAACCGCGGACCAGAAAGTATGTTATCGTGCTTTCAATGAACGCCGCCGCCAGCAAGGCGAAGAATAAAAACGACACCAGCCGGCGCAGCGTCCCGTGGAATGCGCGGAGCGCCGCCGGGGAGCCTCCGCCTCGCAGCGCGCGGAACAGCTCGACGGAAACCAGCATGCCGTACTTTAATCCGTACGACGCCGCGATGACGACGGCCGTCAGCTCCAACACGCCGTGAGGCAAAATGCCGAGCACGATCACCTGTCCGACGTTCGCTCCCGATTCGCCCGCCGTCGCGGCGACGTATCCTAAAATCATACCGTTCATCACCATGAAATAGATCGGAAATATACCGAACAAAGCGCCCAGAAATACGACAAACACTGATTTTACGAAATTATTGATAAAAATGAACAGGAACATCCACACCTGCGCGTTGTCCATGGCGTCCAGCCGTTCCACCATGCTCCGCAGCGGCTCCAATTGCCCCGCCAAATAAGCGTCGAGCCAATCCCCCGTCGCTCCCATGGCGATCCCGATCGCGAACAGCGCCGCGCTAATACCGATATATATGCGCATCGCGCTTAAGTCTTGGACGAACGCCCTCATGCTCGCTTTGTTCATCGCTCCCGCTCCTTCCGATTCGATTCTTTTGCGCCCATGATAGGCATACCTTGTCTATCTCCCTCATAGATATGGTACAAACCCAAGGAAACAAGCCGTCCCGCATCGGCCGGAGGCCTGTCACTTTTGGCTAAAGGAGGACCTATCAGTGAATGTATTTTACGTACTCAATGGGAAAAAGCTAAAGCATTACTTCATCATGCTCCTGGCCGCCGTCTTTACCGTTGGCGTCGTGTACGCGGAACGGGGCAACATTACCGTGTTCCAGCAGGAGGAAAGCCCTGCCGCCATTTATAACGTCGATACTGACCGCAAAGTGTTGGCGCTCACGTTCGATATCAGCTGGGGCGACACGCGGGCGGAGCCGATTATCGAAACGCTGCAGCAGAAGGGCGTAAAGAAGGCGACCTTCTTCCTATCCGCTCCCTGGAGCGAGGCGCATCCGGAGATCGTGAAGAAAATCCAAGACGCCGGTTACGAAATCGGCAGCCACGGCCACAAGCACGACAATTACAGCCAAATGTCCGACGAGGAAATTCGCAAACAGCTGCGGACGGCGCATCAGATTTTAACCAAGGTGACCGGCCAGCCTCCGAAACTGCTTCGCCTGCCGAACGGCGATTTCGACAAACGGGTGCTGCGCATCGCCGACGAAATGGGCTACAAAACGATTCAATGGGACACGGACTCCAAAGACTGGACGAATCCGGGCGTGGAGCGCATTATCAGCACCGTCGTGTCGCGGGCCCATCCGGGGGACATCGTCCTTCTGCATGCCAGCGACTCCGCGAAGCAAACCGGCGAAGCGCTGCCGGCGATCATCGACGAGCTTCGCGCGAAGGGCTATTCGTTCGCTTCCGTTACGGAGCTCATCAGCGGCACCGACGTGAAAGGCAACAAAGCGCAGGAGCAGCAGCCCGCGCCCAAGACGACCGCTCCCGCTCCATCCAATACATAATCGAGCGGTTTCCTCCGAGCCGGTCGGTCGACGCGTTACGACGCGCGACCGGCCGGCTCTTGCTTGGCGGACGGACCGACGATTTTGTGCAGGCGCAAAATTTGCCACGCATTGCACACAAACAACGGGAGCACCATCATCGCGGTGCCATAAGCGTTATATTGCCGCAACGCGGGCACCGATTCGAGCAGCGTAACGGCGGTCATGAAGAACATCGTCGGAACGAACGAGGCGCGGTTCGTCTGCTGCACCTTGATCCGCGACACGAGCAGCGCCCCCAGCACGACGAGCGTCGGGAGCAGCGCGTACGGCAGGAAGCTCTCCCCCACCGGCGTCCGAAGCACGGCGGCATACACCGACACGACGATAATCAGAAACACCTGCGCGTACAGCCAAATCCATTTGTTGCGGAAAATGCCCTGCGCGAAGTAATTGACGGTAAGATATGCGAAAAAGCCCATATGGCTGAACGCGCCGAGCAGCGATCCTACGATGACGGTTTGGAGCGCGTTATACCCGATCCCTTCCGCCCCCATCTGTTCCGGAGATACCTCCGGGTTGATCAAAAACACGACCGTTCCCACGGCCAACGCCGCCGCGATGCCGAGGCCTACCGTCGACATAAACAGCGACGTCCATCTCGCTAAGTTCATTGATTCGTACCCTCCGATTTGCTGCGTAAAACGCTTTTTTCCATGAATCGATTGTACATCAAACGCGTCAAAAAAAGCCAACGACCCTCCAACATAAAGCGGCCCGGCGCATCGAATACTAAGGCAAACGATGCAGCAGGGGAGGCAGTAACGCCATGGGACGTTGGCAAACCTGCGCGGCGGCCATCGCCGCGCTTGCCGTTTTGACATCCTGCGGACAGGATCAAGCGCAGTCCGCTCAAGTCAACTATAACGAAGTGAAATCGATGGTCGTCGACATTTTGAAAACCGAGGACGGCCAAAAGGCGATCCGCGAAGCGTCGAAAGAAGTAGAAGAAACCGATTTCCGTCAACTGAGCATTCTGCAAACCGGACAAGGCCAGCAGCTGCAGATGGCGGTGAAGGAAGTGCTCAGCGATCCGGCGTACGCGCAATCGCTGAAGGAAGCGATGATCGACCCGAAATTCGCGGGCGACTTCGCCAAAGCGATCACGACGGAAAACAAACATATCCAGAAAGAACTTATCAAGGATCCGGAATACCAGCAAGCGTTGATCGACGTGTTCAAAGATCCGCAGATGCAGGCCATGATCATGCAAACGATGAAGAGCACCGAATACCGTCAGCAAATCATAACGATCATGAAGGAATCGATCGAAACGCCGCTGTTCCAAGCGGATTTGCTCAAGCTTATGGAACGCGCCCTGGAGGAGCAGGCGAAACCGAAGCCCGACGCCGTGAAGGGGGCGAAAGCTTCCCAAGCGGGCGGCGAAGAGGAGAAAAAGAAGAAGGAAGAAGAAGAGAAGAAAAAGCAGGAGGAAGAGCAAACGCTGTAGCGTTCGTTCTCGGTTCCTACTCCGATGCACGCAAAAAAGCCCGAACCCGCCGGAAGTGGCGGCGCTCGGGCTTTACGTCGTTATTTGCCGGTTTTGGCGATGATCCGATCGGCGAGCTCGAGATACAGCTTGCCCGTCGGCGTATCCTCCTTGTAGATGGAGGGCGAATAGTCCGGCTCGGCCGGATGGTTGTCCGGGGCGCCGAGCGGCACCTGGAGCAGCAGTTCCGTATGCAGCTCCTCCGCCAGCTTGGCGCCGCCGCCGCGGCCGAACACGTAATCGCGCTGACCGTCGCCGCGCTCGTACCAAGCCATATTCTCGACGACGCCGAGAATTTCGTGGTTCGTATGCAACGCCATGGCGCCCGCGCGAGCCGCGACGAACGCCGCCGTCGCATGCGGCGTCGTGACGATGATCTCCTTGCTGTGCGGAATCATCTGGTGCACGTCGAGCGCGACGTCGCCCGTGCCCGGCGGCAGGTCGAGCAGAACATAGTCGAGCTCGCCCCATTGAATTTCGTTGAAGAAGTTGCGCAGCATCTTGCCGAGCATCGGCCCGCGCCAGATGACCGGCGCGTTGTCCTCGACGAAGAAGCCCATGGACATCACTTTGACCCCGTGGCTCGTCACCGGCTCCACGCCGCCCTCTTCCACGACGGGCTTCGCTTCGATGCCCATCATATCGGGCACGCTGAAGCCGTAGATGTCGGCGTCAACGAGGCCGACCCGCTTCCCGCGGCGCGCCAGCGCGACGGCCAAATTGACCGTGACCGTCGACTTGCCGACGCCGCCCTTGCCGCTCGCCACGGCGATGAACGTCGCCGGGTTGCCCGCCTCGAGCAGCGAAGGCGCCCGCTTCGCCTCCTCGTTCGCCTGCCCCTGCGGCGCGGCTGCGCCGAGCTTCTTCGCGACTTCGCCGCGCTCGAAGTCGTTCGCCTCGCGCGCTCGAATATGTACGTCGCCCGGAGCGACGCCGATTTCGCCGAGCGCCTCCCGCACCGCGGACTGCATTTCGCCCCGCGCTGCTTCGTCGTCCGTGATGTACACCAGCGTCAGCGAGACGCCTTCGCCGCGCGACATAATGTCGCGGATCAAACCGAGCTCGACCAAGCTAAGTCCCGACTCCGGGTCCCGAATATGCTCTAATGCATGAATTGCTTCTTCTCTCGTCGCCAATTGTCTCACCCTTTTCGCTTCGATCCGTACCGACATTATAGCACAACCGGACGAACCGAGAGAAACCTGGCGTCGATTACGAATGCGGCTGAAGCTCTTCGCCTTGCTCGGACTCCGGCGCGGAAGGCTCGCCGCCGCCCGAGGCCGGCTCGATCGGCGCCTGCTCGCCGGAAGCGTAGCGCAGCAGCCCTCGGTAAATCGCCGCCGCCAGCTGCTTCTGATAATCGGCCTGCGCGAGATTCGCCGCCTCCGCTTCATTGGACAGGAAGCCTACCTCCACGAGCGCCGTCGGCACCTCCGAGCGTTCCAGCACGTAGATGTTGCGAATACGCTTCGCCTGCCGATGCGTATCGACGACGGCCGTGCGCAGCTCTTCCTGGATAAACCAAGCCAGCGCGCGGTTGCCGTCATGATTCAGCGTGTAGAACGTTTGCGGACCGAACCAGCGCGCCTGCGGAATCGCGTTCAAATGAATGGAAAGAAACATGTCCGGATTCGTATCCCGCACGATCGCCGCCCGCGCCTTGAGATCCTCGGTTTTCCGCCGGCTTAAGCCCCGCGTCGCCGGCGACGCCAAGTCGGTATCCGTCGCCCGCGTCAGCACGACCGTGGCGCCGGCTTCCTCGAGAAAGGCGCGCAAGTATTTAGAGATCTGCAGCGTGACTTCCTTCTCCTGCAGCCCTTCCCGGCTCTCCGCGCCGCCGTCCGGTCCGCCGTGCCCCGGATCGACGACGATCACTTTCCCGGACAGCGGAAGCGTCCAATACGTCCACGTTTTGGCGGCGGGCAGTTGATTCGTGAACACGATAACGACGAGCGCGACCATCAGAGCCGTCGCGACCAGCTTTCCCCGCGCCGCGCCCGACAGCCAGAAGATGACGCGCTTTTGTCTTCTCATAACCAAAAACCACCCCGCCCATACAAATTGATGTATTACATCAATATGGGACGAGGTGGACAAATATGACGATTATGGAGTCGTGACGGCTTTCTCGGCAAGACCTTCGATCAGCACTTTCGCCACTTCCGGACGCGTGAACTCCGGCGGCGGGCATTCGCCGTTCCGCAGCAGCGCGCGAACCTTCGTGCCGGACAGATGCATATGATCGGCTTTATCGTGCGGACACGTCTTGCTGGACGCCATGTTGCCGCACTTGGTGCAGAAGAAGCTGTGTTCGAAGAACAGCGGCGTGATGCCCAGCTCTTCCTGCGTAAAGTTGTGGAAAATTTCTTGCGCTTCGTACGTGCCGTAGTAGTCGCCTACGCCGGCATGGTCGCGGCCGACGATGAAATGCGTGCAGCCGTAGTTTTTGCGCACCATCGCGTGCATGATCGCTTCACGAGGACCTGCGTAACGCATCGCGGCCGGATACACGCCGAAATGAACGCGGTCTTTCGGGTAGTAATTTTCAAGCAGAACCTTGTAGCTGCGCATACGCACGTCGGCAGGCACGTCGTCCGACTTCGTCTCGCCGACGAGCGGGTTCAAGAACAAGCCGTCTACGATTTCCATTGCGCTCTTTTGGATATATTCGTGCGCGCGGTGTACCGGGTTACGCGTTTGGAAGCCGACGATCGTGCGCCAGCCTTTCTCCGCGAACGCTTTGCGCGTCTCCGCCGGATCGAAGTAATACTCCGCGAAGCGCTCCGGCTGCGGACGGTTCAATACGGTGATCGAGCCGCCGACGTAGCCGGACGGACGTTCGAACAGCTTCGCGACGCCAGGATGCTCGATATCGTCGGTTTTGTATACTTTGACGGCTTCTTCCTTCAGGTCGACGCGATACGTATCTTCCACGTCCAAAATCGCGTAGACGACGCCGTCCGTTTCGCCGACCAGCGCAACCTTCTCGCCGATCGCCAGATCGCCGAATACGCTATCCTCGACGGCCAGCGTCACCGGAATGCTCCATACCGTGCCGTCGGCGAGGCGCATGCGGTCCAATACGGACCGATAGTCGGCTTCCTTCAAGAAGCCTGTCAGCGGCGAAAATGCGCCGACCGCGATGCAGTCGATATCGGAGATCGTCCATGCGCTGACGCGCACGGTGCGAAGGCTGCTCGCCAGCTGAAGAAGTTCTTCGCGTTGTTGCCCTTCGGCGATCCGGTTCACGAGCGTCCCGCCGTGAGGTTGAATCGTAGACATTCGTATTGCTCCTCCCTTAATCCGTCCCTTAGGATGTCTTATTTATGCAAACCGCATTCCGTCTTCTCCGTGCCGGACCAGCGTCCCGCGCGCGGATCTTCGCCCGGCGCGACCGGACGCGTGCAGTGCTCGCAGCCGATGCTCGGGAAGTTCTGGTCATGCAGCGGGTTGTACGGCACGTCGTTCTCGCGGATGTAGTTCCATACGTCATCCCACGACCAATTGGCGATCGGGTTGAACTTGACCAGACCGAATTTCACGTCGTATTCGACCTTCTTCGCGTTGGCGCGCGTCGGCGCTTGGTCGCGGCGAATGCCCGTGATCCACGCTTCGTAACGGCCCAGAACGTCCGTCAGCGGATCGACCTTGCGGATGTTGCAGCACAGGTTCGGATCTTTCTTCCACAGCTCTTCGCCGTGCTGAGCCGCCTGCTCTTCCGGCGTCAGCTTCGGCTTGACTTGAACAAAGTTGATGCCGTATTTTTCAGCGAGCTTATCGCGCGTTTCGTACGTTTCTTTAAAGTGGAAATCCGTGTCCAGATAGAAAATATCCGTGCCCGGTCTTACTTTTTGCAGCATGTGCACGAGCGCGACGTCTTCGGCGCCGAAGCTGCACGCGAGTACGATGTTAGGGAACGTGTCGACGGCGAATTTGAGCAGCTCTTCGACCGGAGCATGCTCGTACTTCTCCGCGGCTTCTGTGATCAAACGCTCTTTTTCTAAAAGATTCATGAGTATGGGTGCCTCCTTTTTAATTCCAACTAATTCGCTCTGATTTATAAGTTATATAGTTATTATAGATGTCCTGGTGCAATTGTCAATGCGAGTTTTAGGCTTTAATGCCAGAGTATTCGCCTACAGGCCAATGGGTGCATAGGCGCTTTCGATTGCTCAAGATCGACGTCCTTTTACGGTCTCGCGACCGCCGGTTTCCCGCCGCCGCGCAGCCGGAACGTCCGGTTGACGAGCCAGAGCGTAACAATCGTCAAACATGCCATGCCTAAAAACACGTTGCTGAATCCCGAAGCCGCGCTTTCGGCCAGCGGATTGACCGCCGGAAGGCCCACCGTTTCGTCCAGCGCCTTCATCATGACCGCACCGCTAACGGAGCCGGACAAAAAGTTGGTCAGCGTGAAGGTGCCCATGCCGATGCCGATCATCTCCCGCGGCAGCAGCGTCGAGACGTGATTCGTAATCGAAGCCTGCATGAACGAGAAGCCGACGCTGACGAACGCAAGGCTCGCGCCGACGAGCCACGCACCATGACCGCTGGCAGACGACAATAGCACCAGTCCGGCGAAAATGGAGCTCTGCGCGAGACCGACCACGAAGCCGTTGCCCTTGCGGTCCGCCAGCTTGCCCCCCTGCCGCCCGAGCAGCGCCGCCGCCATGGCCGCGGGGAACAGCGTAAATCCGATATAAACGGCCGACATGCCGTTGACGTCGTCGAGCAGCGTCGGCACGACGATCATGACGCCGAAGGCCGCCGTGCCCGACAGGAAGACGATGACGAGGCTTGTCAGCACGCCCTTCACTCGGAACAGCCGCGGCTCGATAAACGGCGCCTGTTTCTTGCGAATCCAGGCGAAGAACGACGCGAAGAACACGGCGCTCGCGATCGGCAGCCACCAGACGAAATTCGTGATCGTCAGCAGCAGCGTCACGACGCCGCCGGCCAGCAGCGCGGCGCCCGCGAAATCGAAGGTGCCTGCTCTCGTCTGCTCCGTCGGCAGCCACCGCAAAAAGAGCGGCACCGTAAGCAGCGTGCCTAACGAAATGAGAAATAAATAATTCCAAGACACCGCGCCGGTAATGAGGCCCCCCACGATCGGGCCGACGCCGGATGCGAAGGCGATCGTGGACGCGATCGTGCCGAGCGCCTTCCCCCGCTGCGTCGGCGGAACGAACCGGGCCGGGATCAGCATCGCGAGCGCGGGAATGGCCGACGCGCCTACCGATTGGATGAATCGGCCGACCAGCAGCATCGCGTACGATTGCGCGAAAAATCCGACTAACGAACCGAAGCAGAAGGTTACAATACCGATAACGATCAATCGCTTGAGCGGAAACCGGTCCGCCAGCTTGCCGTACGTCAGTGAACCTACGGCGTATATGATGGAATAGCCGGTCGTTACCCAGCTGACCTCCGAATGCAGCAGTCCGAATTGCTCGGCGATGCTCGGTATCGCGACATTAAACATGGTAACGTTCATAACGGAAAATACTAAGATGAAACAAACGGCCCAGATCGCTTTCGGCTGGAAAGCTTGCTGTTCCGCGCTCAGGGTTTGCTTCTCCATGTACCGGCTCCTCCATTACTTCCAATCTGTTATATCTTCAATTACAGATTACTGCGAGCCCGCTGGAAAGTCAAACCAAAAAGAAAGACCGCCGAAGAGAAAAGTCTCTTCGAACGGTCTGTTGTCGTAGCTGTTTCGATTAGCGCTTCGAGAACTGCGGAGCGCGGCGTGCGGCTTTGAGACCGTACTTCTTACGCTCTTTCATCCGCGGGTCACGCGTCAAGAATCCTGCACGCTTCAGCGGGCCGCGGAATTCCGGGTCAGCTTTCAGCAATGCGCGGGAAATGCCGTGACGGATCGCGCCGGCTTGACCGGAGATACCGCCGCCGTGCGCGAGCACGATTACGTCGTATTTCCCTACCGTATCCGTCAGGTTCAGCGGCTGCTTCACGATGAGCTTCAGCGTTTCCAAGCCGAAGTATTCGTCAAGCGGGCGCTGGTTGATGACGATGTTGCCGTCGCCCGGTACTAAACGTACGCGAGCTACGGAATGCTTCCGACGTCCTGTGCCATAGTATTGGAACTGTGCCATGTTGTCGAACTCCTCCTCTTACCCGCGCAATTCGTACGGTTGCGGATTTTGTGCCGCATGCGGGTGTTCGCTGCCGGCGTATACTTTCAATTTCGTCTTCAGGGCGTTACCGAGCTTGTTCTTCGGCAGCATGCCGTGAACTGCGATCTCGATCATGCGCTCCGGCTTCGTTTGCACCATGACGTGCGCCGGAGTTACCTTCAAACCGCCCATGTAGCCGGAATGACGGTAGTAGTTCTTTTGCTGCCACTTCTTACCGGTCAGCACGATTTTCTCTGCGTTGATGACGACGACGAAATCGCCCGTATCAACGTGAGGCGTGAATTCCGGCTTATGTTTGCCGCGGATGAGGCTCGCGACTTCACTTGCCAAGCGGCCGAGCGTTTTGCCTTCGGCATCGACGAGATGCCACTTGCGCTCGACTTCGTTAGGCTTGGCCATATACGTAGTCCGCATTGGAAATCCTCCATTCTTCTGCTTGCCAAAGCTGTTTTATGAATTGTGTCAATTTGCCGTTAGAGATGGCAAAGCCATATTCTAAATGTCGTAGAAGCATTGCGTGGCTTGATTGATCGCTTGTCGGGGCTGTGGGAAAGCTGACGAAGCAAAGCCAAACAATATATTACAACATATCCGGGCGTTTAGCAAGTGTTTTTTCTACGCATCATACATCGTACTCTACGTTCCATAGACACAAGCCGTGCGCTTGCGCCGTCGGTCCGGCCCGAGACCGGTCCTTGGCTTCGAGAATGCCCGGCAGATCGGAAGCGCGAAGCTTCCCCTCTCCCACTTCCATCAGCGTGCCGGCCATGATGCGAACCATATTGTATAGAAACCCGTTGCCGGTAAAGAACAGCCGAATGCGTCCTGCGCCCGGCGCCGTCTCCATGCCTGGCACCGCTTCGCGATCCAAGCGCGCTTCGAACACCGTTCGCACTTTGGACTCCGTTACGGCTCTTACCGAACAGAACGAGGTGAAGTCGTGTTCCCCGACCAGATAACGCATCGCTTCCCGCATCGCGTCGACGTCGAGCGCCGCCGGATGGTGAATCTCCATATGGCGGGCGAGCGGATCCGGGTAGCGGTTCGCGTTGATCGTATAGCAATAGGTCTTTCGCTTCGCGGATCTTCGAGCGTGGAAATCCAGCGGCACTTCTTCCGCCTTCCATACTCGAATATCGCCCGGCAGCTTGCCGTTCAGCGCGAGACACCAGCGCTCGATCGGCACGCGGGAGGCCGTCTCGAAGTTGACGACCTGCGCCCGCGCGTGCACGCCGGCGTCGGTTCTGCCCGAGCCGTGCACCGCCGCCGTCTCCCCGGTTATCGATCGAATCGCCTCGATCAAGGCGGCTTGGACGGTCGGCACTCCCGGCTGAATCTGGTACCCGGAGTACGCGGTCCCGTCGTAGCTTATCGTTAAGCGAATGTTCCGCATTCGTTTCACCGGCCGTATCTAAAAACGACTACAAAAAAAGGGCTAGGGGGAATCCAAGATTCCGACCGCCCTTCCTTCGTGTATAGGCTGTTACGCTTCGGCGCGATCCACCAATTCCAAATAAACCATCGGAGCGGCGTCGCCGCGGCGAGGTCCCAACTTCAGAATGCGAGTGTATCCGCCTTGACGCTCGGCGTAACGAGGTGCGAGTTCGGAGAACAGCTTTTGGATCGCGTCCTTCCCTTCTTGCGCCTCTTCGCGACGTACGAATGCTGCAACCTGACGACGAGCGTGCAGGTCGCCACGCTTAGCGAGCGTGATGAGCTTTTCCGCGATGGAGCGGATCTCCTTCGCTTTCGCCTCCGTCGTTTGGATCCGTTCGTAGATGAACAGGTCCGTTACCAAGTCGCGGAACAACGCCTTACGCGCGCTGGAATCGCGGCCCAACTTTTGGTATGCGGTCATGGAATGTCCCTCCCTTACGCTGTTTTTGAGATGCTTATCGCGCCGGAGGGCGAGAAAAGCGGCTTAGTCTTCCTTGCGGAGACCGAGACCGAGCTCTTCCAGCTTCTCCTGCACTTCTTCCAAGGATTTGCGCCCGAGGTTGCGGACCTTCATCATATCCTCTTCCGTTTTCGTAATCAGCTCCTGCACCGTGTTGATGCCGGCGCGCTTCAAGCAGTTGTACGAACGGACGGACAGATCGAGCTCCTCGATCGTCATCTCGAGCACTTTTTCCTTCTTGTCTTCCTCTTTTTCGACCATGATCTCGGCGTCTTTCGCCTCGTCGGTGAGGCCGACGAACAGCATCAGATGCTCCGTCAAGATTTTCGCGCCCAAGCTCACGGCTTCTTCAGGGCGGATACTGCCATCAGTCCATACTTCCAGTGTCAGCTTGTCATAGTTAGTCACTTGACCGACGCGGGTATTCTCCACACTGTAGTTTACACGGGTAATGGGCGTATAGATCGAATCTACCGGAATGACACCGATCGGCTGATCTTCGCGCTTATTCTTGTCCGCGGATTGGTAACCGCGTCCGCGCTGCGCATGAATGCGCATATGAAGGCGCGCGTCCGAAGACAAGGTCGCGATATGCAAATCCGGGTTTAGGATTTCAACGTCGCTATCGGCGCGGATATCTCCCGCCGTCACGACGCCGTCTCCCTCGGCGTCGATTTCGAGTACTTTTTCCTCATCCGAATGGATCTTCAAAGAAAGACCCTTCAGATTCAGAATGATCTCCGTCACGTCCTCAACGACGCCTGGCACCGTCGAAAACTCGTGCAGGACGCCGTCGATTTGGACGCTGGTCACTGCGGCGCCAGGCAGCGACGAGAGCAGGATGCGGCGCAGCGAATTGCCGAGCGTCGTTCCGTATCCGCGTTCGAGCGGCTCTACGACGAACCGGCCGTAGGAGCCGTCCTCACTGACTTGTACGGTTTCGATCTTCGGCTTCTCGATTTCGATCATCGATCAATACCCTCCTTAAACGTCGCTTAGCTCAAACAAAAAACGTGAAATGTCGTAGTATGCCTATCCTCCACATCCATTATTCACATGTATCGGATAAATATACTACAAACGTGAGCATTGATTATACGCGACGACGTTTCGGCGGACGGCAACCGTTGTGCGGGATCGGCGTGACGTCTTTGATCAAGTTCACTTCAAGACCAGCGGCTTGCAGCGAACGGATCGCAGCCTCGCGACCTGCGCCCGGACCTTTGACCATAACCTCTACGCTCTTCAGACCGTGCTCCATTGCCGCTTTCGCAGCCGTTTCGGCAGCCATTTGCGCCGCGAACGGCGTGCTCTTCCGGGAGCCCTTGAAGCCGAGACCGCCAGAGCTTGCCCAAGAGATGGCATTGCCGTGCGGATCGGTGATCGTAACGATCGTGTTGTTGAACGTGGAACGGATGTGCGCAACGCCGGATTCGATATTTTTCCGGTCGCGGCGTTTCGTGCGCACTGCCTTTTTGGCGGGTTTAGCCATTTCGTGTTATCCCCCCTTCTTATTTCTTCTTGTTCGCTACTGTCCGGCGAGGACCTTTGCGCGTACGAGCGTTCGTCTTCGTGCGTTGACCGCGAACCGGCAAACCGCGACGATGGCGAAGGCCGCGATACGAGCCGATCTCGATCAGACGCTTAATGTTCAGGGCGATTTCACGGCGGAGATCGCCTTCCACTTTAAGGTTCTTGTCGATTTGGTCGCGCAGACGGCTGATTTCGTCTTCCGTCAGATCTCTTACCCGCGTGTTCGGGTTGATACCCGTTGCAGCAAGAATTTGCTGCGCCGTCGTTTTACCGATGCCGTAGATATACTGCAGGGAAATTTCGACGCGCTTGTCGCGGGGCAAGTCTACACCAGCTATACGTGCCATGGATTAGACGCGCACCTCCTTTTTAGCCTTGTTTTTGTTTATGCTTCGGGTTTTCGCAGATCACCATCACGTTGCCTTTGCGACGGATCACTTTGCATTTTTCGCAAATCGGTTTCACCGACGGTCTTACTTTCATTGTGAACCCCTCCTCATCCGTGTTACGGAGGCGAATCATTTGCGGTACGTAATTCGCCCTCTCGTCAAATCGTACGGCGAAAGTTGAATCACGACCTTGTCACCCGTCAAGATTCGGATAAAGTGCATGCGCAGCTTACCCGAAACGTGAGCGAGAATTTGGTGCCCGTTCTCCAACTCGACGCGAAACATGGCGTTCGGCAACGGTTCGATGACCGTGCCTTCGACTTCAATCACATCTTCCTTAGCCATTCGATGTCTCCTTTCCGCTGCCTTCGGTCAATTTGCTTTCCAGAAATTTCAGAAGCGCGTATCTCAACTTCCCGTTCGTCACCCTGCCGGTTTCTTGAATACTGCTGGCAACCTCCGAGCTGATGAAATCGGTAATCTCGAGGTGCAGCACGTTTTTCTTCTTGGGTTGGTCGAATTTTCGCTTGTCGCCGTCGGCGATCAAGACCGTGCGGCTGTCGACGATGCCGACGACGACCGCATATTGCTCCTGATCCCTTCCGCGAAGCGCCCTAACGACCGACCCGAGCTTCGGTTCCTTCGTCGCAACCACGCGCATCACCACTGAATTAACATTTCGTCAGAATCTCGTATCCGTCTTCCGTGATCGCGATCGTGTGCTCGAAATGCGCGCACAGCGAGCCATCCACGGTCACGACGGTCCAATTGTCCGACAGCGTTCTGACGTAGCGCTCCCCAACGTTGACCATCGGTTCGATCGCTAGCGTCATGCCCGGCTTCAGCCGAGGTCCGCGGTTCGGCAGCCCGTAATTCGGAATTTGCGGTTCTTCGTGCAAATTCGTACCGATGCCGTGCCCGACGTACTCTCGGACGATCGAGAAGCCAGCGTCTTCCACAACCTTCTGTATCGCATGGGAGATATCGTACAGCCTAGCATTCGGCTTCGCTTGCTCGAGGCCTGCGTAGAGCGACGCTTCCGTCACCTGCAGCAGCCTCGCCGCCGTGTCGGAAATCGTCCCTACGGGATACGTCCAAGCCGAATCGCCATGATACCCCTCGTACTTCGCTCCGACGTCGATACTGATGATATCGCCGTCTTGGAGCATGCGGTCCGCGCTCGGAATGCCGTGCACGAGCTGCTCGTTGACCGAAGTGCATATGCTTGCAGGAAAGTCGTTATAGCCTTTGAAAGATGGCACAGCCTTCTGGCTGCGGATATACCGATCGGCGATGTCGTTGAGCTCCGCCGTCGTCACCCCCGGTCGAATCGCCTGGGCTAACAAACGGTGGGTCTCCGCCACGATGCGCCCCGCTTCACGCAGTACCCCGAGTTCCGCCTGGGACTTGCAAATGATCATTACCCCTGGCCTCGCAACAGGCGGCGAAGTTCCGCAGTTACTTCGTCGATGTCCCGCTCGCCGTTCAGTTCGCGCAGCAAGCTTTTCTCTTCGTAGTAAGCGAGCAGCGGTGCCGTTTTGTTCGTGTATTCGTCCAAACGCGTGCCGACTTTCTCCTCCGTGTCGTCAGAGCGCTGATACAGCTCGCCGCCGCACTTGTCGCACACGCCCGGCTTCGCCGGCGGATTGAAGAGCTCGTGATACGTAGCTCCGCAAGAGCGGCAAATCCGGCGTCCCGTCAGGCGCGCCAGCAGCAAACCGCGGTCGACCTTCAGGTTGATGACATGGTCGATCTTCGTGCCGAGCGACTTCAGAATGTCGTCCAGCGCTTCCGCTTGCGAGATCGTCCGCGGAAAGCCGTCCAACATGAAGCCGTTCTTGCAATCGTCCTGCTGGAGGCGTTCGCGCACGATGCCGATCGTAACTTCATCGGGCACGAGCAGCCCGGCGTCGACGAATTCCTTCGCCTTCACCCCGAGCGGCGTGCCCTGCTTCATGGCTGCGCGGAACGCGTCGCCGGTCGAAATGTGAGGAATCTTGAATTCCTCGACGATTCGTTCGGCTTGCGTTCCTTTGCCCGCTCCGGGCGGGCCCATAAGAATCAAATTCATGCCGCGCTTCTCCCCTGATCTCTTAGCGGTTGATGAAGCCCTTGTAATGGCGCTTGATCAACTGGCTTTCGATTTGCTTCATCGTCTCGAGCGCAACGCCGACGACGATGAGAAGGCTCGTTCCGCCGACCGTCACCGTATTCGGGAGCCCCGCCAGGCTGCCGAAGAATACCGGCAGGATGGAAACGAGGGCCAGGAAGATGGCGCCGGAAAGCGTAATGCGCGAGATGACTTTCGTTAAATAGTTCGACGTCGTAATCCCCGGACGAATGCCAGGAATGTAGCCGCCGTTTTTCTTCATGTTATCGGCCATTTGCACCGGGTTGATCTGCACGAACGTGTAGAAGAAGGTGAAGCCGATAATCAGAAGGACGTACAATACCATGCCGAGCGGCGCCGTATAGTACGTGTTGGTGATAATCCAATCCGCGACCGGGTTGCCCGTGAAGAAGCTCGCGATCGTGTATGGGAACAACAGCAGCGATAACGCGAAGATAACCGGGATGACACCCGCCGCGTTTACCTTCAGCGGAATGTGCGTCGATTGTCCGCCGTACATCTTGCGGCCGACGACGCGCTTCGCGTACTGTACCGGAATTTTCCGTATGCCCTGCTGAACGAAAATGACGCCGACAATAATCGCGACAACGACCAACACGATTATGACGACCTTCAGAATGTTCAAGAACAAGGCGCTTTCGACCGCATTCAAGAACAATGTCTGGTAAATTTGCTGAATGACCGTAGGAATCGCGGCGATGATGCCGGCAAAGATCAAAATGGAGATCCCGTTGCCGATTCCCTTCTCGGTAATCTGCTCGCCCAGCCACATTAAGAATGCGGTGCCCGCCGTCAAGACGATCGCAATCAGCGTGTAGGTCGCGAAGCTGACGTCGATGACGAGACCGGGGAACAGGTTATTGAACCCGATGGACATGCTATAGGCCTGGAACAAACCGAGCACGATGGTGCCGTAGCGCGTAATCTGCGCCAGCTTTCTTCTGCCGACTTCGCCTTCCTTCGCCCATTGAGCGAAACGCGGAATGACGTCCATCGACAGCAGCTGCACGATGATGGAAGCCGTAATGTACGGCATGATCCCCATCGCGAAGATCGAAAACTGGAACAGCGCGCCGCCGGAGAACGTGTTCATGAGGCCGAACACGCCCTGCGAGTTCTGAAGATCGGCGGCCGTCAGTGCGTCGAGATTGATGTTCGGCACCGGAATGAAGGCGCCGAGCCGATAGATGATCAAGATCCCGAGCGTGAACAAGATGCGGTTCCGCAGCTCGGTCACCTTCCAAATGTTCTGCACGGTCGTCAGCATTAGATCACCTCGGTCGTTCCGCCCGCTGCGGTAATTTTCTCAACCGCAGATTTGGAGAACTTGTTCGCCTTCACCGACAGTTTCACGGTCAAGTCGCCTTCACCGAGAATCTTGATGCCGGCCAGCGGGTTCTTGATGATGCCGGAATTGATCAGGATCTCCGGCGTCACTTCCGTACCATCGGCAAAACCGCTCAACTGGTCGAGGTTCACAATCGCGTACTCCTTGCGGAACGGGTTGTTGAAACCGCGTTTCGGCAAGCGGCGATACAATGGGTTCTGACCGCCTTCGAAGCCGGGGCGTACGCCGCCGCCGGAACGCGCGTTCTGACCTTTGTGACCTCGTGTCGACGTTTTGCCCATGCCGCTGCCGACGCCGCGGCCAACGCGCTTGCGCGTTTGACGCGAACCCGGTGCCGGTTGCAGTTCGTGGATTTTCATCGTCGCACCTCCTTCATAATGTTCCAAACCGTAAGAGAATCTTTCCTGACCGGGTCGGTATTCCGAGCGGAACGCCGTACCCGAATCGGCGAAGATTACTCGACTTCTTTTACATCTACCAAGTGTATCACTTTGTTGACCATTCCGCGAATGGCCGGATTGTCGTTATGAACGACCGACTGGTGCATCTTGCGAAGCCCCAGCGTCCGGACCGTTACGCGCTGGTCTTCCGGACGACCGATCAAGCTGCGCTTGAGGGTGATCTGTAATTTCGTCACGAAACGTCCCCTCCTCGTTATCGAAGTAGCTCTTCGACCGTCTTGCCGCGGAGCTTCGCCACATCTTCGGCGCGCTTCAAACGGGACAGGCCTTCGAGCGTAGCGTTGACCATATTCATCGAGTTGGAGGAACCGAGCGATTTCGTCAGAATGTCGCCGACGCCTGCAAGCTCAAGCACGGCGCGAACCGGGCCGCCGGCGATTACGCCGGTACCTTCGGAAGCCGGCTTCAGGAGCACTTGGCCAGCGCCGAACTTGCCAACAACCAGATGCGGAATCGAAGTTCCGACGAGCGGTACTTTGATAAGATGCTTCTTTGCGTCTTCGATGCCTTTGCGGATCGCGTCCGGCACTTCCGCCGCTTTGCCGATTCCGGCGCCGACATGGCCTTGGCCGTCGCCAACGACGACGAGCGCGCTGAAGCTGAACCGGCGTCCGCCTTTAACGACTTTCGCGACGCGATTGATTGTAACGACTTTCTCCGTCAATTCGCCAACTGTATTCGGATCAATGCGCAAGCATAACCCTCCTTGTTTGTAAGATTAGAAATCCAGGCCTGCTTCGCGTGCTGCGTCCGCAAGCGCTTGGATCCGGCCGTGGTACAAGTACCCGCCGCGATCGAACACTACGTTCTTCAAGCCCTTCTCTTGCGCGCGCTTCGCGATCAGTTCTCCGACCTTGCGAGCCGCTTCGACGTTGCCGCCGTTGCCTACGCCTTCCAATTCCTTGTCGAGCGTCGATGCAGCAACCAGCGTTACGCCTTTCACGTCATCGATAATTTGAGCGTAAATGTGCTTCGACGAACGGAACACGTTCAAACGAGGACGCTCCGCCGTACCGGTGATTTTCTTACGAACCCGGAAGTGACGCACTTTACGGATCTGATTTTTATCGCCTTTCGTAATCATGAGCTGTTGTTCACTCCTTCCCTGCGTAATGCGTCGCTCTTAAGCGGCGCTGGGGCGATGATTACTTCTTCTTGCCGCCCGCTTTACCTTCCTTACGAAGGATGCGTTCGTTTTCGTATTTGATGCCTTTGCCTTTGTACGGCTCAGGCTCGCGTACCGAGCGAACTTTCGCTGCGTATGCGCCGACGAGTTCTTTGTCGATGCCGCGAACGATGATGCGGTTTTGCGCCGGAACTTCGAATTCTACGCCTTCCGGTACGATTTCAACCGGGTGCGAGTAACCTACGTTCAGGACGAGCTTGTCGCCAGTCTTGTTGGCACGGTAACCTACGCCGACGAGTTCAAGCGTCTTAGCGTAGCCTTCCGTAACGCCCATCACCATGTTGGCGATGACGCTGCGGGTCGTGCCGTGCAGGGAGCGATGAAGCTTATGATCGGAAGGACGTTCAACGATAATCTCGTTTTCCGCCACGGAAACTTTCATATCTTTATGCAATTCGCGGGACAACGTGCCTTTCGGGCCCTTCACCGTGATCGTACGGTTGTCGAGGGTGACCGTCACGCCGTTCGGAACTGCAATCGGTTTGCGTCCAATACGGGACATCTTGCGTTACACCTCCGTTTCTTGTGTTGCTGAATTACCAAACGTAGCAGATCACTTCTCCGCCGCTCTTCGATTGACGAGCGGCTTTGTCCGTCATCAAACCTTTGGACGTCGAGATGATCGCGATACCCAAACCGCCGAGAACGCGCGGCAGCTCGTTCGACTTCGCGTACACGCGAAGGCCCGGCTTGCTGATGCGCTTCAGACCGGTGATAACGCGCTCGTTGTTCTGGCCGTATTTCAGGAACAGGCGAATGATCCCCTGTTTGTTGTCGTTAACGTATTCCGCATCGCGGACGAAGCCTTCTTGCTTGAGGATTTCGGCGATTTCGCGCTTAATCTTCGAGGCAGGAATTTCTACCGTCTCGTGACGAACCGTGTTTGCGTTGCGAATGCGCGTAAGCATATCTGCAATCGGATCGGTCATAACCATGAATCACGTACCTCCTTCCCTCGTCAGGGTTCTATTACCAGCTGGCCTTTTTCACGCCGGGAATTTGTCCTTTGTAAGCCAATTCACGGAAACAAATACGGCAAATGCGGAATTTCCGCAGCACGGAGTGCGGCCGTCCGCAGCGTTCGCAGCGGGTGTATGCTTGCACCTTGAATTTCGGTGCGCGTTGCTGCTTTACTTTCATCGAAGTTTTTGCCACTTGCTTGTTTCACCTCCGTTTGAATGGAGCTAAGGGCTTTATTTAACGAACGGCATCCCCATTTGGGCGAGCAGTTCGCGAGATTCTTCGTCCGTCTTCGCCGTCGTGACGATGACGATGTCCATGCCGCGTACTTTGTCGACCTTATCGTACTCGATTTCCGGGAAGATCAACTGTTCTTTCAGACCCAGCGTGTAGTTGCCGCGGCCGTCGAACGCTTTCGAGGACACGCCGCGGAAGTCGCGGACGCGCGGAAGCGCGATGTTGAACAGTTTATCCAAGAAGTAGTACATCCGCTCGCCGCGGAGCGTCACTTTCACGCCGATCGGCATGCCTTCGCGGAGCTTGAAGCCTGCGATGGATTTCTTGGCTTTCGTGATGACCGGCTTCTGACCAGCGATCGTCTGCATTTCCTCGGCTGCGGCGTCGAGCAGCTTCGCGTTGCCCGCTGCATCGCCTACGCCCATGTTGATGACGACCTTCTCGATCTTCGGCACTTGCATGACGGATTTATAGTTGAACTTCTGCAGTAATGCAGGAGTCACTTCGTTCAGGTATTTCTCTTTTAATCTTGCTGCCATGGATGCATTGCCCTCCTTCCTGCGCAGGGTTATTTGTCGATGGCTTCGCCGGATTTCTTGGCGATGCGCACTTTCTTGCCGTTTTCAAGTACTTTGTACCCGATCCGCGTCGGCTTGCCGCTCTTCGGATCGATATGCATAACGTTCGAAACGTGAATCGGCGCTTCTTGCTCGATGATGCCGCCCTGCGGGTTGTTCGGGTTCGGCTTCGTGTGCTTCTTCACCATGTTCACGCCTTCTACGAGGACGCGATTTTCGCGCGGGTACGCTGCGATAATGCGGCCCTTCTTGCCTTTGTCCTTGCCGGTAATGACGATAACCGTATCGTCTTTCTTGACATGAAGCTTATTGTTATGGTCTTCGAGGACCTTCTTCAGTCTAGGCATGTTTTACACCTCCTGTGTTCCGGGTTGAGATCGATTCCGTACGAACTCCGAAATTAGATAACTTCTGGAGCGAGAGATACGATCTTCATGAAATCGCGGTCGCGAAGTTCGCGAGCCACCGGTCCGAAAATACGCGTGCCGCGCGGGCTCTTATCTTCCTTGACGATAACGGCTGCGTTCTCGTCGAACGAGATGTAGGAGCCGTCTTTCCGGCGCGCGCCGCGCACCGTGCGGACGATTACCGCCTTCACGACGTCGCCCTTCTTAACAACGCCACCAGGTGTTGCTTCTTTGACGGAACATACGATCAGATCGCCGATATGCGCCGCGCGACGGCCCGTACCGCCCAATACGCGGATACACATGAGCTCCTTCGCCCCGGAGTTGTCGGCTACTTTCAAACGGCTAAATGGTTGGATCACGTTGTGCCCTCCTTTCGCATGCGTTCAGGCCGCTGAGGCCGAATTAGACGATAACCGCTTTTTCGACGATTTCCACGAGTCTCCAACGCTTATCTTTCGACAGCGGGCGAGTCTCCATAATGCGAACCGTATCGCCGATTTGCGCTTCATTGTTTTCGTCGTGCGCTTTGAATTTCTTCGTGTACTTGATGCGTTTATGATAAAGCTCGTGCTTCTTGTACGTTTCAACGGCGACGACGATCGTTTTGTCCATCTTGTCGCTGACGACTTTGCCGATCTGCTCTTTCCGAAGGTTACGTTCAGTCACTGCAAGGCCTCCTCTCGATTAAGATCCGATCCCGAGTTCACGTTCGCGCAAAACCGTCTTCGCGCGAGCGATTTCTTTGCGCACTTCACGAATCCGGGTTGGGTTATCCAGTTGGCCGGTTGCCAGTTGAAAGCGGAGGTTGAACAACTCTTCTTTATAACCTGCGACTTTTTGCTCGATCTCGGCAGTGGTCAAGTTGCGAAGTTCATTAGCTTTCATTTGCTTCACCACCCAGTTCTTCGCGCTTCACAAACTTCGTCTTGATCGGAAGCTTGTGCGACGCGAGTCTCATAGCCTCGCGAGCGATCTCTTCGCTCACCCCAGCCAGTTCAAACAAAATCTTGCCAGGCTTCACGACGGAAACCCACTTCTCTACGTTACCTTTACCGCTACCCATCCGGACTTCAAGCGGCTTTTGGGTAATCGGCTTGGAAGGGAAAATTTTGATCCATACTTTACCGCCCCGCTTGATATAACGGGTCATCGCGATACGAGCAGCCTCGATTTGGCGGTTCGTGATCCACGCCGGCTCGAGCGCCTGCAAACCGTACTCGCCGAATGCGATTTCCGTACCGCCTTTCGCACGGCCTTTCATGCTGCCGCGCTGCTCTTTGCGGTATTTGACGCGTTTAGGAAGTAACATGGTTTATTGCTCTCCTTCCTTTTTCGTTCTCCGCTTTGCAGCAGGCAGAACTTCACCGCGGTAGATCCAGACTTTTACGCCGATGCGGCCGTAAGTCGTGTGCGCTTCCGCCGTGCCGTAGTCGATGTCCGCGCGCAGCGTGTGCAGCGGAACCGTACCTTCGCTGTAGCCTTCCGTACGGGCGATTTCCGCGCCGCCGAGGCGACCGCTGACCGACGTCTTGATACCCTTCGCGCCTGCGCGGAGCGTCCGTTGGATCGCTTGCTTCATGGCGCGGCGGAACGAAACGCGGCGCTCAAGCTGCTGCGCGATCGATTCCGCGACGAGGATCGCGTCGAGTTCTGCGTTCTTGATTTCAGCGATGTTGATGTGAACTTTCTTGTCTGTCATCTTCGTAAGCTCGTTGCGGATGACTTCGACTTCTGCGCCGCCTTTGCCGATAACCATACCCGGCTTCGCCGTGTGAATGGTGACGTTGACGCGGTTAGCCGCGCGCTCGATGTCGATGCGGGAGACGGAGCTTTCTTTCAATTTATTTTTGAGGAACTCGCGAATTTTGACATCTTCGATCAGGAGCTTGCCGAAATCCTTGTCGGCGTACCACTTCGATTCCCAATCGCGGATAATGCCGATTCGAAGTCCTACCGGGCTGACTTTTTGACCCACACGTTTCCCTCCTTATAGTTGAATTACTTTTCGCTTACCACGAGCGTAATGTGGCTCGTGCGCTTGAAGATCGAGAACGCTCGGCCTTGCGCGCGCGGCTGGAATCGCTTCATGGTCGGTCCTTCGTTCGCATATGCTTGCGTGATGACCAATTTGTTCGGATCCAAGTTGTAGTTATGCTCTGCATTCGCAATCGCCGAGTTCAAGAGCTTCTCGATCACCGGAGATGCGCCGCGCGGCGTGTGGCGGAGAATGGAGATCGCTTCGCCGACGTTCTTGCCGCGAATCAAATCCAATACCAAACGCGCTTTGCGAGCCGTGATGCGAACATATTTCAAATGTGCTTTCGCTTCCACTGGAAAAGTCCCTCCTTCCAAAATGCCTGCTAACCATAACAGGGGAAAACGATCCGCCGGTTCGGCGTACCCTTTTCCCGCGCTGTCATTTTATCTTCTGCCGGTCTTCTTGTCGTCGTCGGTGTGGCCCTTGTACGTCCGCGTCGGCGCGAATTCGCCGAGCTTGTGGCCAACCATGTCCTCCGTTACGTACACCGGAACGTGCTTGCGGCCGTCGTACACGCCGAACGTGTGACCCACGAATTGCGGGAATACCGTCGAACGGCGGGACCAAGTTTTGATCACGACTTTCTTGCCGGACGCGTTCAACTCGTCGACCTTCTTGAGCAGATAGCCGTCGATGAACGGCCCTTTCTTTAAGCTGCGGCCCATGGATGATCCTCCCTTCCAGGCTTAAGGTGGTTCGCGCTGCGCCGATTACTTCGTGCGGCGGCGAACGATATATTTATCGGATGCTTTGTTCTTCTTCCGAGTCTTAGCGCCGAGCGTCTTCTTACCCCAAGGGGACATCGGCGATTTGCGACCGATCGGAGCGCGGCCTTCGCCGCCGCCGTGCGGGTGATCGTTCGGGTTCATGACGACACCGCGGACGGTCGGGCGCTTGCGCATCCAACGGCTGCGGCCGGCTTTACCGATGTTGATCAACTCGTGGTCTTCGTTGCCTACGGAACCGATCGTCGCGCGGCACACCTTCAAGATGCGGCGCATTTCGCCGGAGGACAAGCGAACGATAACGTACGTGTCTTCCTTACCGAGCAATTGAGCTTCCGTGCCTGCGGCGCGAACCAACTGACCGCCCTTGCCCGGCTTCAACTCGATGTTGTGGATGACCGTACCGACCGGAATGTTTTCCATCGGCAGCGTGTTGCCCACCTTGATGTCCGCATCCGGACCGGAGACGATCACGTCGTCGACCTTCAGACCCTTCGGCGCGAGGATGTAACGCTTCTCGCCGTCCACGTAGTTGATCAACGCGATGTTCGCCGTACGGTTCGGATCGTATTCGATCGTCGCTACGCGTCCAGGAACGCCGTCCTTGTTGCGCTTGAAGTCGATGATCCGATACTTCCGCTTGTGACCGCCGCCGTGATGGCGAGTCGTGATTTTGCCTTGGTTGTTGCGGCCCGCTTTGTTCATGAGCGGCGCGAGCAAGGATTTCTCCGGCTGATCCGTCGTGATTTCCGAGAACGCGTTCACCGTCATCTGACGGCGCGACGCCGTATACGGTTTAAAACTTTTAACTGGCATCTGGTTTCCCTCCTTCTTGTAAGAGTGTTATTCCGCCGTTTCAAAGAACGCGAGTTCTTTGCTGTCCGGGCTCAAGGTAACGATGGCTTTCTTCCATTCGGAAGTATAACCGTTGTAACGGCCGTAACGCTTCGGCTTCGCCGCGACGTTGATCGTGTTCACGCTCGTGACCTTCACTTTGAAGATCTCTTCGATCGCATGCTTGATTTCCGTCTTGTTCACGCGGCGATCGACTTCGAAGACGTACTTCTTGTCTTCCATCAATTCGCTCGTACGCTCCGTGATGATCGGGCGACGGATAATATCGTATGGGCTCTTCATTACGCGAACACCTCCTCGACTTTCTTGGCGGCATCCTTCGTGATGATGAGCTTGTCGTAACCGAGAACGTCGAGCACGTTAATGCCTTCCGCCGAAACGAACTTCGCGTTCGGCAAGTTCCGTACGGACAATGCTACATTATCGTCGTATTCCGCCGTTACCACGAGCGCCTTGCGGTCAACCTTCAGGTTGTTCAGAAGCGCCGTGATTTCTTTCGTCTTCGGAGCCGCGATCGAAAGCGCGTCGAGAACGATGATTTCGTTGTCGAGTACTTTCGAAGACAATGCGGACTTAATCGCCAGACGGCGAACCTTCTTCGGCAGCTTGAATCCGTAGCTGCGCGGAGTCGGTCCGAACACGATACCGCCGCCCTTCCATTGCGGCGAACGGATGGAACCTTGACGCGCGCGGCCCGTGCCTTTTTGTTTCCAAGGCTTGCGACCGCCGCCGCGTACTTCGCTGCGACCTTTCGTCTTGTGCGTGCCGGCGCGCAGGGAAGCCTGCTGCAGCAACACCGCGTCGTGCATGACGTACTTATTCGGCTCGACGCCGAACACCGTATCCGCCAATTCGACTTCGCCCACTTGGGCGCCGCTTACGTTATATAAAGCAACTTTCGGCATGGATGCTCCTCCTTTCTTATTTCTTAACGGCCGAAGCGATCTTCACGTAGCTGTTCTTCGCGCCAGGGATCGAACCGCTGATCAAGAGAACGTTGCGTTCCGTGTCGACTTTCACGACCTTGAGATTTTGCAGCGTAACCGTCTCGTTACCCGTGCGGCCCGCCATCTTCTTCCCCTTCGGTACGCGGTTCGCGTCGCGGTGAATCGCGAGGGAACCTTGACCTCTGTGGTACTTGGAACCGTGGGACATCGGTCCGCGGCTCATGTTCCAACGTTGGATCGCGCCGAGCGTTCCGCGGCCTTTGGAAGTGCCCGTTACGTCAACATACTCGCCTTCCGCGAACAGGTCGGCCGAAACCACCTGGCCAACTTCGTATTGCGACAAGTCGACATCGCGGAATTCTTTAATGTAGCGCTTAGGAGTCGTGCCAGCCTTCTTCACGTGGCCGAGCGCCGGTTTCGTCGTGTTCTTTTCCTTCTTCTCGTCGAAGCCGAGCTGGATCGCGGTATAGCCGTCGTTCTCGCCGTCCTTCTTCTGAAGAACTACGCAAGGACCTGCTTGGATTACCGTTACCGGTACGACGTTGCCGTCTTCCGTGAACACCTGCGTCATGCCCAGTTTCTTTCCTAAGATACCTTTTGTCATGTTGACACCTCTTTTCGTCCTATAAGTAAATGTGGTTTAGCGTTGGTTATGCTTATCTTCGCTCTTGATTAGAGCTTGATTTCGATATCTACACCGGACGGCAAGTCCAAGCGCATCAAAGCGTCGACAGTTTGCGGCGTCGGGTTGACAATGTCGATGAGACGCTTGTGCGTACGCATTTCGAACTGCTCCCGGGAATCCTTGTACTTGTGCACCGCGCGCAAGATCGTGATGATTTGCTTCTCCGTCGGTAACGGAATCGGACCGGACACGCCTGCTCCGGAACGCTTTGCCGTATCGACGATTTTCTCCGCGGACTGGTCAAGAACTCTGTGATCGTACGCCTTCAAACGGATACGAATCTTTTGCTTCGCCATGGTGAAAATCCCTCCTTCTATCGCCCAATTTTGT